>DATNCZ010000301.1:0-8868 GCA_035553335.1 Gemmatimonadaceae bacterium | reverse complement strand
AGGAGGGGCACACCGCGCACGCCACACACGACGAGGCGGAAGAGGAAGCGCGCAGGATGCTCGGCGTCTATCGCGACTTCATGGAAGGGTACATAGCCATGCCCGTGGTGACGGGGCAGAAGTCGAATTCCGAGCGCTTCGCCGGTGCGCTGCGCACCTTCTCGTGCGAGGCGATGATGCAGGACAACAAGGCGCTGCAGGCCGGTACGTCGCACAACCTCGGGCAGAACTTCGCCAAGGCATTCGATCTCACGTTTCAGACCGAGGCTGGCGAACTGGACTTTGCGTGGAACACGAGCTGGGGCGTCTCGACACGCATGGTGGGCGGACTCGTGATGACGCACGGCGATGACAACGGCCTCGTCACACCGCCTCTGCTGGCACCGATCGAAGTGGTCATCGTGCCGATCTATCGCACGGACGAGGATCGCGAGCGCGTCATCGCGGCTGCGATGAAGATCAAGGAATCACTCGGCGCCTGGGAGCGCCGGTCGCCTGCACGCCTGCGCATTCACGTGGACGCGCGCGAGGGAATCAAGCCGGGCGCCAAGTATTACGAATGGGAGCTGCGCGGGATACCGCTCCGAATGGAGATTGGCCCACGTGATCTGGACGCGGGCCAGGCGGTACTGGTGCGTCGCGACACGCGCGAGAAGCGGCCGTATCCACTCGATACGATCGGGGAGTCGATACACGAGCTGCTGTCCGCGATCCAGGACAACCTGCTCGAGACGGCTCGCGCGCGGCGCGAGGCGAACAGCGTGCGCGGCGACGTTACGTATGCACGCTTTCGCGAGATCATGGACGGCGACGGAGCGTTCGTGTACGCCGGCTGGTGCGGCTCCGCCGAATGCGAGGCCAAAATCAAGGAAGAGACCAAGGCGACCATACGATGCCTTCCCGACGATGAGTTCCGTTCCGCGGTGGCACCGACGTCGTGCCTGCGGTGCGGAGAGAAATCGATAGCGGAGGCTTTGTGGGCCAAAGCGTACTGATGCCCGCCGGTTACACACGGCGCGATGGTGCGCTGTTCTGCGATGGCGTTGCGCTGGACACGATAGCGGATCGGGTTGGCACTCCGGTCTACGTGTACAGCGCAAACACCATTCGCAACCAGTATCGACGACTTGCCGCCGCGGTCGAAGGACTGCCCGTCCACGTACACTATAGCGTGAAGGCCAATTCCAGTCTCGCGATTCTGGCGCTGCTGAGATCACTTGGCGCAGGTGTCGACATCGTAAGTGGGGGAGAGCTGCATCGCGCACTGGAGGCGGGATTCGTTGGCTCTGACATCGTATTCAGCGGCGTCGGCAAGACTCCCGCCGAATTGGAGCGCGCAGTGCGTGCTGGCGTGCGCAGCATAAACGTCGAATCAGAAGGTGAGCTCGCGGTGCTGCAGGAGGTTTCGCACCGGATCGGCGTCGTCGCGCCGGTAGTTCTGCGCGTAAATCCGGACGTTGCCGTGGATACGCCGCATCCCTACACGCGCACCGGCGAGCGCGGGATGAAATTCGGAATTCCGCTGGATCGAGTCATCACTGTCGCGCGTGCGATGTCGCACATGACAAACGTGACGCTGATCGGCCTGGCCTCTCACCTTGGCTCGCAGATCGGTGACGCAACGCCCTACGCACTGGCAGCGAAGGCGCTCGTGCAGCTGAAGCGCGAGATCGAGGGCGAGAATCTCGCGCGGCTCACCACGTTGGATCTGGGCGGCGGCCTCGGAGTGACGGACGACGACGGCTCGTCACTCGATCTCGGTGCGTACGCCGATGCGCTGCGGATCGCCGCGGCAGAGCCAGGTGTGGAGATACTCATCGAGCCCGGCCGGTTCCTGGTGGCCGAGTCGGGCGTGCTGGTGACGCGGGTGCTGTACCGCAAGCATAGCGGGGGAAAGGAGATCGTCATCACCGACGCTGGGATGAACGATTTCATTCGCCCGTCGCTGTACGCGTCGCATCACGCGATCGATTCTGCGTCGAGTGACGCCGAGCCGACTCTGCGTGCGAATATCGTCGGGCCGGTTTGCGAGAGTGGTGACTTCTTCGCGAACAATCGGCTCATTGCGGACGTAGTGCCGGGAGATCTGCTTGTGTTGCGTGCGACCGGTGCGTACGGCTACTCGATGGCGTCGAACTACAATTCGCGCCCGCGGCCAGCCGAAGTACTTGTGGATGGGAGTCGATTTGCAGTAATCACCGAGCGAGAGTCCGACGCTGATCTTACGCGCCGCGAGACATTCGCGCCTGACTGGATCGAGGACTGATGCGAGTCGGAATCATGGCAGATACGCACGACAGGGTTCCCGCGATTGCGGAGCTCGTCGCCCGTATGGTCGCCGGTGGTGCAAGCCTGTTGATGCACGCCGGCGATCACTGTTCGCCCTTTTCGCTGACGCCGGTGAATGATGCCAACATCCCGATGCTTGGCGTCTTTGGTCGAAACGATGGAGATCCCGAAGGCCTGGCCGCGGTGGCTGCGCAGGGAGTGGGGACCGAGCTGTACGAGTCTCCGCACAGCTTCGAAGTGTCGGGCAAGCAGATCCTCATCGTTCACGACATCGGTGAGGTGCATCAACGTTCGCTGGACAAGCACCACTTCGTGTTCCATGGCAGCTCGCATCAGGTCGAGATGAAGAGCAGGGGAGACACGCTGATCCTGAATCCAGGCGAGGCATGCGGCTGGTTGTACGGGTCGTGCACAGCTGCGCTCGTCGATCTTGATACGCGCGAAGTGGAAATCATAAAACTCTGAGAGCTGGATGAATCCGGAAAGAATTCTGATTCTTGATTTTGGGGCACAGTACACGCAGCTGATAGCGCGGCGCGTGCGCGAAGCACGGGTGTACTGTGAGATCCATCCTCCGACGCGAACGCTCGAATGGGTTCGCGAGTGGAATCCTTCCGGCATCATCTTCAGCGGCGGCCCCAATTCGGTATACGACGAATCCGCTCCGATGGCGGATCCGGCGTTGCTCGGCGTGGCACCGGTACTGGGCATCTGCTATGGGATGCAACTGATCGCGCAGCTCTCGGGTGCGACGGTTCTGCGCGCTGGGAAGCGGGAGTATGGTCGCGCCCAGGTCTGCGTCACCGAGCCGGATGCGCTCTTCGCGGGTTTCGAGGGCGGGGAATGCCTCGAAGCATGGATGAGCCACGGCGACCATGTGGAATCGCCACCTCCTGGCTTTACAGTAACAGCGCGGAGCGGGGCCAATCCCGTTACTGCGTTCCGCCATGAGACACGTCCGATATTCGGCGTGCAGTTCCATCCTGAAGTCGCACATACGCCGCGCGGCCGAGAGCTGATCGAGAACTTCCTGTTCCGTGTCTGCGGTTTGCATCCCACGTGGACGCCGGGTTCCTTCATCGAGCGTGAGGTCGTACGTATTCGCGCGCTCGTTGGCGACGCGCGCGTGATCTGCGGACTGTCGGGCGGCGTGGATTCGTCGGTTGCGGCGGCGCTGGTGCACCGTGCCGTTGGAGATCAGCTGACCTGTATTTTCGTGGATACCGGGCTGCTTCGAATGCACGAGCGCGAACAGGTCGAGCGCACGTTTCGCGCGCACATGGGTGTGAATCTGATCACCGTGGACGCGAGTGCGGAATTTCTTGGCGCACTCGAAGGCGTCGAAGATCCGGAGAAGAAGCGGAAGATCATCGGGCACACGTTCATCGACGTGTTCGAAGCTACGGCGGCGAAGGTCGGCGACAACGTTCGCTTTCTGGTGCAGGGCACCTTGTATCCGGACGTGATCGAGTCGTTCTCGCCGACCGGCGGCGCGTCGGTGACGATCAAGACGCATCACAACGTGGGGGGACTCAAGAGCGACATGAAGTTCGCCCTGATCGAGCCGCTGCGCGAGCTGTTCAAGGACGAGGTGCGGAACGTCGGACGCGAGCTGGGTCTGCCCGAGGAGATGGTTGGCCGACACCCGTTTCCGGGGCCCGGCCTTGCGATACGCGTGCTCGGCGACGTCACACCGGCCAAGCTCGAAGTGTTGCGCCGCGCCGACGCGATCTATCTGGAAGAGATTCGTTCTGCGGGATTGTACGATACGATCTGGCAGGCTTTCGCGGTGCTGTTGCCGATCCGGAGTGTCGGCGTGATGGGCGACGAGCGGACGTATGAAAACGTGCTCGCGTTGCGCGCTGTCACGAGCACCGATGGTATGACCGCCGACTGGTATCACTTCCCGTACGATGTGCTGGGTCGGATATCGAATCGCATCATGAACGAGGTCGATGGGGTCAACCGGGTTGCGTACGACGTAAGCTCGAAGCCGCCAGCGACTATCGAGTGGGAATGAGCGACAATCACGGTCAGCATCTCGTGCAATGAAGAAGATCGGCTTTCTATCGTTCGGGCACTGGACGCCCTCCTCACAGTCGCAAACACGATCGGCAGCTGACGCGCTGCTGCAATCCATCGATCTCGCCGTTGCTGCCGAGTCGCTGGGCGCGGACGGCGCGTACTTCCGCGTTCATCATTTTGCGCGGCAGCTCGCGTCGCCGTTTCCACTTCTCGCAGCGGTCGGCGCGAAGACCAGTCGCATCGAGATCGGCACTGCTGTCATCGACATGCGGTACGAGAACCCGTACTACATGGTGGAAGATTCGGGAGCGGCCGATATCATCGCCGGCGGACGGCTGCAACTTGGGATCAGCCGCGGCTCGCCGGAGCAGGTGATCGATGGCTGGCGATATTTCGGTTACAACCCGGCAGACGGTCAGACCGATGCCGACATGGGGCGCGGTCACGCGGAGGTGTTCCTCGGCCTGTTGCGTGGCGAGGGGTTCGCACAACCGAGTCCGCGGCCGATGTTCGCAAATCCGCCCGGCCTGCTGCGCATCGAGCCGCATTCGGAAGGTCTGCGCGAGCGGATCTGGTGGGGTGCGGGATCGAATGCCACGGCGGTGTGGGCGGCAAAGCTCGGAATGAACCTGCAGAGCTCGACGCTCAAGGATGATGAGACTGGAGAGCCGTTCCATGTCCAGCAGGCGGCGCAGATCCGGGCATTCCGCACCGCGTGGGCCGAGGCAGGCCATGCGCGCGAACCGCGGGTGTCGGTGAGCCGCAGCATCTTTGCGCTGGTCAACGATCGAGATCGCGCCTACTTCGGGCGCCAGGGCGCGGACGCTGACCAGATCGGGTACATCGACGAGAAGACGCGTGCGATCTTTGGTCGGAGCTATGCCGCGGAGCCGGACGTACTCGTTGAGCAACTCAGGAACGACGAGGGGATCGCTGCGGCGGACACGCTACTGCTGACTGTACCGAATCAGCTTGGTGTCGAGTACAACGCGCACGTCATCGAGGCGATCCTTACGCACGTTGCGCCGGCACTGGGGTGGCGGTGACGGGGACGAATTGGAGTGGTCGCGCCGCGACTGACGTTCCGGCGCGTTAACGGCGTGTAGGTCGAGATCGCGTTAAAAAGGGGGGCTTCGATCGCCTTGACATGGGAACGGTCGATATCTCGTTAGCAGGGGCGGGCACGGGGCCCGCCCCTACAGCGCCACGTTTAAACGCCTTTTTCCTTAAGTAACGCCATGAACTGCGACGGCTCGGTCAACTCCAGCAGGCGGCCGGGAACGTCCGATTCCTTGCTGAACTGGGCAATCTTACCGAGTACTGGCAGGTACTGGTTGGAGACCTCCAGCGGCGGTGCGACGATCAGAAAGAAGAAGTAGACAGGCTTCTCATCGATCGCCTTGAAATCGACGCCGTTCGGTTTGCGGCCGAAGGCGACTCTCAGCTTGTTGACGACGAGCGAGCGGCAATGCGGGATTGCAATCCCGCGACCGATACCGGTCGAGCCGAGGTTCTCACGGCGCTTCAACATCTTGAACAGCATCCCTTCGGACTTTTCGTCCAACTTCAGGAGCGAAATGAGCTCGCGAAGGATGTCGTCCTTGTTGTCGGCCTTGAGGTCGAGCGAAATCGCATCTTCGGAGAAGAATTCGCGTAGTTCCATTGCGTTTGTTGCGGGTGCGGGCGGAGCGGGCAGTTCGAGGTGAACCGTCCAAGGTACTTTCGGCCCACAGTCATGTCAAATACGCGCGTTGCCCACCCTCGGGGCGAACATTAGCTTCAGAGTCATGGCCAGGACATTCCCATTCCCCATCGCTGCAGCGACGCCACTGTATCTGGCGCCGATGGCGGGAGTGTCGGAATCCCCGTTCCGGCGCATCTGTCACCGTTTCGGCGCGGATGTCGTCGTAACCGAATTTCTCTCGGCCGAAGCAATACGGCGCGAGAACGAGGCCACGCTCGCGAAACTTCGCTTCGGTGCCGACGAGCGTCCCATCGGTGTGCAGATTTTCGGCGCCGAACCAGCGGCGATGGGCGACGCTGCGCGACTGGTATCCGACGTCTTTCAGCCAGAGTTCATCGATATCAACTTCGGCTGCCCGGTCAAGAAGGTCGTGAAGCGGAATGGCGGATCTGGCTGTCTCAAGGACCTCGGACTGGTCGAGTCCGTGATCAAGGCTGTTGCGGCAGCCACACCGCTGCCGGTCACGGTCAAGATTCGCAGTGGCTGGAGCGAGGAGATGCGGAACCCGGTGGAGATCGCGCTCCGGTGTCAGGATGCCGGTGCGACGGTGCTCACGCTGCACCCTCGCACGCGCGCACAGATGTACAGCGGCGCTGCGCGCTGGGATGAGATCGCCGCGGTTGTGGATGCGCTGGACATTCCCGTGCTCGGCAACGGCGACATAAAGTCCGCGGAAGACGCGATCGAGATGCATCGCCAGACCGGTTGCACCGGAATCATGATTGCGCGCGGATCATTCGGCCAGCCGTGGATCTTCGATCAGACGCGTGACCTGCTCGAGGGACGCGAGAAGCGGCCGGCGCCGCCGATCCGCGAGCGTCTCGCGATAGCGCTCGAGCACGCGCACATGGCTGACGAGTTCGAGCTCGATCCCCGTGGCGCCGCCGTCGAGTTTCGGAAGCACCTTGGCTGGTATGTGAAGGGGTTGCCGGGATCGGCTGAGCTGCGCAAAAAGTTGTACGCCGTTCGATCCATCACTGAGGTCGAAGCAATCTTCGACGACTACCTGTCCCACCCTTATGGTGCGCGAAATGGTGACGACGACCTGGTCGGGAGAACCGCTGATACAACGAGCGACGCGATCGCCGAGGCTGCGTAGTACTGATTCGGCGCCATCGGTAGAGCACACGCCCATCACGGACGTCCTTGCGGACGTTCGCGAGCTGTTTGGTGGAATGCACGCGTCGGTGTGGGATGCAGCTGATCCGGCGGCCGCGCCGCGCTTGATGGAGTTCGTGAGCGCCGACGGGCATGAGCCGCAGCTCGACGCGCGCGCTAAGGGATTGATCGCATGGGCCGCGAATCAGAACGTCGGCGAGATTTCCACTGATGGTGAGCGCGTGGCATTCGTCGCCACGCCGATCCCATCCACGACGGGAGCGCGTCATGTGCTCGCGGTCGCTGCCGGAGAACGTGGCGCGCTCAAGCTTCCGCGGGAGCAGCTCCGCACGTGGCTCCCTCGCCTTGGGCGCAGGCTGGCGACGCTTCGCTCGCTGCTCGATGCGCAAGCCGCGGTGACGCAGTCGGAACGACACGCAGATCTCCTCCTGCTGACCGCAACACAGCTCCAGGACCACAGGACGATCGGGGATCTGGGCGCATCGCTCTGCACCGCCGCATCGCACATGATGGGGACGCGACGTGTAGCGCTGGTGCGCTGGAACCCTTCGCGGCCGGCGGGTGAGGTCGCGTATTCGATTCGCGGGCATCCAGTGGTCGCGGGGTCGGTCGTCACCCCAGAGAGCCAGGTGGGCGCTGCGTGCATCGGTGATTATCCGGTGTTGATCGAGAACGCGACGGACCGCGGCCGTGGTTTCGTAGTCTTCGGCGGCGAGGAGGAGCAGCATCCGCTCGGTGCGCTGGCGATAGTCCCGCTCCGTGGCGGCGACGGAGTCATCGGCGCGCTTGTGATGGAAAACGAGCTGCCCATCACGATCAGCCCGACCGATGCCAAGAACCTGCGCCTGCTCGGCGTCATGGCGGCGCACGCGCTCGAAACCGTCTGGGAGATCGAGGAGATCAACAGACGCGCGCGGACGGATGCCCTGACCGGGCTGGCGAACCGGCAGCAGTTCGAGGAGCGGCTGACGCGCATAGTCATGGAGACCAACCGCTTTGGCGGGTCGTGCACGCTCGTGGTGGTCGATATAGACCGGTTCAAGCACGTCAACGACACCTATGGGCACCAGGTGGGTGACGAGGTGCTCAAGCGCGTCTCGGCGGCATTGCAGGCGGAGATCCGCAACGTCGATCTGTGCGCCAGATACGGCGGCGAGGAGATGGCACTCCTGCTGCCGCAGACGGATTTGTCTGGGGGATGCCAGCTTGCCGAGCGCCTGCGCAGTGCGGTCGGCGCCAGGCCGTTCGTGATCGCGGGACGCGAGATCCACGTGACGGTGTCGCTGGGTTTGGCGACCTATCCCGAGGGCGCCCGCGACAGGGACGAGCTCTTTTCCGCCGCGGACCGGGCGCTGTACGCGGCCAAGAGGGGCGGGCGGAACAAGGTCGTGGCGGGTGGGTTATAGTCCGTTGGGATAACGGTTTAGCCACCGTTATTTAAAGTCGTTTCGAGGCTGTATGCGCGGGCCTCCGCGTCCGCCCATACGGTCCCGGCTGACGCCGGGGGTGGAACCAAAGCGTGATTACGGTGTTAACTTAAGTGTTGGGGGGCGACCGGCTTCGACGGGGTTGGTGAAGCTGTGGCCGCGTGCCGAGGTTCCTGGAACCTCGTAAAAAAATCTGGGAATCTTCACAACTGCCAACGACAACTTGGCCCTGGCTGCGTAACCTGCTGTAAAGCGGTTACTGCA
>DATNCZ010000300.1:0-5834 GCA_035553335.1 Gemmatimonadaceae bacterium | reverse complement strand
TCTCGCGAGAATTCGCACCGACTCGTCATTCCCGCGAACCCGGGAATGACGGCCCTCCAATGACAGTCCGCCGAGTCCGCATTCGGCGAGGATGACGGGGACGCTGGCTACTCCAGCGCGCCCCACATCACTTCGCGATTGGGCTCGACGCCGAGCCACCTTCTGAACGATCGCGCTGCCTGCTCTACCAGCATCGGCAGTCCATCCGATGCCGCATGCCCTGCGTCGCGCGCCGCTCTGACCCACGCCGTCTCACCGCGGCGGTAGACAAGATCCAGCACTGGACACTCGCCGGGCAGGACAGCAATCGGTACAGGAAGCTGGTCATCCGACATTCCCATCGGCGTTGCATTCACGACAAGATCGGCACCCTTCACGGCCGACGACAGATCTGCTTCCGCGCGTGCGAGAGCAAATCTCTGCGCGAGTGTCTCTGCGCGCTTCGGATCGCGACTCCAGATCACGAGCTCGGCGTCGTCCCAATCGCGAATCGCGGTTGCAGCGGCGGCTGCGGCGCCACCGGCACCGATGAGCGCCACGCGCTTCGGCATCTCCGCGCGCGCGCTCAACATCAATTCACGCGCCGCGAAGTCGAATCCGGCCACATCGGTATTATCGCCGATCAACTCTCCGTCCTGTACCCAGAATGTGTTCACTGCACCGGCGCGCTCGGCGACGTTGGTAACGTGGTCGCAGATGTCGAACACCGACTGCTTGTGGGGGATGGTGATGTTTCCGGCAGCACCTTCTGCGCGCAGCGCGCGCAGCGTGGCGCGCAACTGCGGAGGTAGTATGTCGAGGGCGACATATTCGAGCGGTATGGAGGCCGCACGCAACGCCGCGTTATGGATTCTCGGGGATAGCGAGTGCGCTACGGGATGGCCAAGCAGCACCAGCCGCGCGGGACGATTCACGCTGTGCCCGAAGTGTGTTCCGAGAGCAGCCGGTCGAGCACGGGTTCGAGCATCATCTCGATCGCATCCGCGGCGATGCGGTAGTCGTCGAGACTGCCGCCGTAGGGATCGGCGACAGGCCGCATCGATTTACCGTGCGATCCGTATTCATCCAGCAGATACACGCGCGCGTTCGGCACCACCGAACGGATTCCCGCGACGTGGCTCGACGCCATCGCAAGTATGATCGTGTCGCTCGAAACGGCCGCTGGGAGCAGCGGACGACTGCGATGTCTGGACAGATCCACATCGCGCTCCAGCCCGACGAGAATTGCGCCATCGGTCGCGGGCGATCCAAGCGCTGCTCCCGTTCCCGCGCTCGCGAACGTCGCATCGATGCCACGCGCTTGCGCCGCCCGCCGTGCGAGCGCTTCGGCAAGCGGACTCCTGCACGTGTTGCCGGTGCAAACGAATATGACCCTCATGCGATGGGTACCAGGGTAGGTGCAGCCAGTCTGAGCATTTCGGAGGAGATCGCGCCTGGCCTGATGACGCGCGGGCGTGCACCCATGCAATCTACAACCGTGGACGGCTCCGACTGACGGAGCGTACCGCCATCCAGCACTCGCAGCCTGTCACGTGCAACGGCGTCCCACCAGTCGCGCAGAATCGTCGCTGCAGAATCCGCGGGCGGGTTCCCAGGTCTGTTCGCGCTCGTGGATGTGATCGGATCACCATAAGCACGGATCAGTCTGCCCAACGCAACGTGCGACGTCCACCGCACGCCCACGCCGCCTTCGGGGCCGCGCAGCTCCGGAGGCACGCGCTTGTCTCCGCCTGGCAGAACCAGCGTCAACGGTCCGGGCCAGAATCGTGCGGCAAGCGCCGATGCGGCCGGAGTCATGTGAAGATCCAGCCGAGACAGCATGTCGACGCCGGCAATGAGGAGCAGAAATGGCTTTCCCCGTGGACGCGACTTGAGGGCGACCAGATTGCGCACCGATTCGAAATCCGCCCCGCCGCCGAATCCATACACAGTTTCGGTGGGATAGGCGAGCACGCGCCGCTGATTGAGATGCGCGATGGTGTCATGCAGCGACGCCTCGACTTCCTCTTCGGACCAGAATGGTATTGCGCGCGGAGGAACTTTCATTCGGTGAGCATGCTGAGGGCTTCGGCGCGCGCGAAATCGGCTTCGGTGGTGATCTTCATGGCTCGCTCGCTGCCGGGAATCACGACGACGGGGTATCCGTAGTGTTCGCACAACGCAGCATCATCGGTGCCGGAGACTCCTTCGCGATTGGCACGCCGCGTCACGTCATCGATCATTTCGCGCGGGAATGCCTGGGGCGTCTGTGCGCGCCAGAGACCGTCGCGCTCGACCGTCTGGATTATCTTGCCGTTCGCATCCACTCGCTTGAGCGTATCGACTTCCGGAAGCGCTGCGACAGCGCCGGTTCCGTTCCGCGCGGCCGCAATGACCGCATCTATTGTTGCCTCGAGAACGAGCGGACGCGCGGCATCGTGGATCACGACGATGCGCGCTTCGATCGGAAGATCATCCAGTCCGCTGCGCACGGAGTCGCCGCGCTTATTGCCTCCGACTCCGATCAACAGGCGGCTCAGATCGCTCTGGAAAAGCCATGGCGGCGGATCTCCCGCGTACGCCCTGGGGATTACCGCAACTACCATGCATACGTCGGCACGTTGCTGGAACAGCTGCACGCTGTGCAGCAGCATCGGTTTGCCAGCAACCCAGCGGAATTGTTTCAACTCGTTGGAGCCGGTGCGTGTTCCGGTTCCTCCAGCGACGATGACGACGCCGACGTCCTGCAAAGTTTCAGTCATGAAAACAGTCGCTTGAACATTTCCGCGATGGTCGCGACGCCGACGGCCTTCACGTCCTTTGGAATGCGGCCGCCGGCAGAGCGTTGCGCCACAAAAGCATTGCGCATTCCCATCTTGGCCGCCTCGGCGAGGCGACGCTCGGTCTGCGCGACGGGACGGATTTCGCCGCCCAGCCCTACCTCGCCGATGAACACGGCGTCGGATGGCAGCGCGCGATCGTACACGCTCGACGCAAGCGCCGCTGCGACCGCAAGGTCACCCGCAGGTTCACGCAACTGCACGCCTCCGACAACGTTGATGAACACGTCGAGCGACGAGAACGAGAGTCCGGCGCGCTTGTCCAGAACCGCGAGCAGCAGCGCGAGCTTGCGCCCGTCGTAGCCGGTGCTCACTCGCTGTGGAGTGCCGTAACCCGCCTTGGCCGCGAGCGCCTGCACTTCGATCAGAATCGGACGGGATCCTTCGAGCAGCGTGGTCACCGCGCTCCCCGAGGCGATGTCGTGCCGATCGCTGAGGAAGAGCTCGGACGGGTTCGCGACCGGCTCCAGTCCATTCTCGTGCATGCGAAAGACGCCGATCTCGTCCACGCTGCCGAAGCGATTCTTAGTCGCGCGCAGTACGCGGTGATCCAGCGTCCCCTCGCCCTCGAAATAGAGAACCGTATCGACGATGTGCTCCAGTGTCTTCGGGCCGGCGATGCCTCCGCCCTTGGTGACGTGTCCCACGAGGAACACGCTCGTCCCGGACGCCTTGGCGAAATGCATGAGACGCGCAGCGGACTCGCGCACCTGCCCCACGTTTCCGGGAGCGCCTTCGAGATCGGATGTGAATACGGTCTGGATCGAATCGACGATCATCACAGCAGGCGCCTGTGCGGATGCGGTTGCGAGAATCGTTTCGAGATTCGTCTCGCTCAACAGCGCGACGCTCTGTGCCGAATCACCGAGTCTGTCGGCGCGCAACTTGACCTGCAGCGGCGATTCCTCACCGGATACGTACAGCACTTCGTGTTCGCGTCCCTGCAGCGTTGCCGCGACCTGAAGCAGCAACGTGGATTTTCCGATGCCGGGCTCGCCTCCAATGAGCACGACGGATCCCGGGACGATGCCACCGCCGAGTACGAAATCGAATTCACCGATTCCCGTTTTCCATCGCCGAGCCTCCGAGCCGTGCACGTCGCGGAGCCGGGGAGCGGCGACGGCGGTACCGCCAGCGGACAGCGACGCGGTCCCGCCGCGGCGGCGCGCAGTCGCACCGGTCGCATTCGCGGGTGCGGACACGATCTCCTCGACAAGAGTGTTCCAGTCGCCGCAGACGTCGCAGCGGCCGGCCCACTTGGGATGATCGGCTCCGCAATTGGTGCATCGGTAGATCGTTCTCGCCTTTGGACTCACTAGCTCCCCTGCCCGCCTCCATTCTGGCGGCCGGAATAATTCTCGAAGCGGGTGTACTGTCGATTGAAGAACAACGTGACGTTGCCCGTGGGGCCGTTGCGCTGCTTTCCAATAATTACCTCGGCGAGTCCCTGCGAGGTTTTCCCATCCTTGTCCGGCACGCTCGGATCCTTGCCTTCGAGAACGTCGTAATACTCCTGCCGGTAGAGAAACATGACGACGTCGGCGTCCTGCTCTATCGCCCCGGATTCACGCAGATCGGATAGTTGCGGGCGCTTGTTGTCGCCCGCTCGCTGTTCCGGCGCACGACTCAACTGGGAAAGCGCGATGACCGGAACGCGCAGCTCGCGCGCGAGCGCCTTGAGCGAGCGCGATATGGTGCTTATCTCCTGCTGTCTGTTCTCCGATGACGCGGGTCCCTGCATCAATTGAAGGTAGTCGACGACGATCATTCCAATGTCGTTCTCGGCCTTGAGTCGTCGGGCCTTGGATCGCATCTCGAGCAGAGAGATCGCGGGCGTATCGTCGATCCACACAGGCGCCTGACTCAAGAGACCTGCAGCGCGTCCGAGCTGAACGAACTCGTCGTCGCGCAGCTTCCCCTTGCGCAGCCGCTGCGCATCGACGCGCGCCTCGCTGGTGAGCATGCGTTGCAGCAGCGATTGCTTGCTCATCTCGAGCGAGAAGAACGCAACGGGAGTCTTTGCGTCGAGCGCCGCGTTCTGCGCGATGTTGAGGACGAAGGCCGTATTGTGTACGCAGATGTCGTTCGCGACAAAGTTGTGCGTCTCAGGAATCGTGAGGTCATAAACCTGCTTCATTCCGACCGGCTCGATCGAAACAATCTCGTCCCAGTAGACGTCACTGTCAGACATCCGGCGGTAAGCACGTACCGCGGCGACAGCACGTCCCAGTTGCTCTTCCTTGCCGAACATCCCGATCTCAGCGGCGAAACTCGCGATTGCGCGCGCGTCAGTGATATCGATCTGCCAGGCCTCTCGTCTCTCGTCGCGGTACTTCACGTCTCTGCGACGAAGTGCGGCGATGATTCCGAAACGCAGCAGCAGATGCTGAACCTGGCGCGCCATGCGCTCGCTCGCGGAAGCGTAGCCGAGCTGCGCCTGTCCCGATGCAAGCACCGTCGCCCATCCGTCTGTCGCAAAGAGCCGGTTCAGGAACAGTGCAACCTGTTCCTTCGGCAGTGTAAATACAATTCGCGGGATGTGCTTGCTGGACGCGTCCGCTCCATAAATCCCGAGATCGCGAAGCCACCTTGTGAGGCTGTTCGGAACTCTCGCATGAAGCGTGGCGATACCAGCCGGCGCAAGATCGGCGGGCTCCGCTCCCACAAATTCACACAGCTCGGAGAATAGATCGCCCGACGGCGCTCCGTTGCCGGTTTTCCAGTTCGAAACCGAGGCCGCGCTCACGCCCAGCCTCGCGGCCACGCTCGTTCCCGATTGCCCGCCTGTCTGCATCGTCGCGGTGAGCTGCTGAGAGAACGCCGCGCGCGCGCCAAGCGTCGCCACGGCATCACGCCGAACCCGAACCGTCGGGCTGCGATTCGATGACGCACAATTGCTGACGGTCACGCCTCCGAATTCGCCCACAGCATCGCCGAAGTCGCGCAACAGTACCGGATTGGAGTTTGTAAACCGCGGCGGTCCACCGGTAATGGTTCCGTCGCCCAGCAGGTAGC
>DATNCZ010000299.1:0-7259 GCA_035553335.1 Gemmatimonadaceae bacterium | reverse complement strand
GTCATCCCGCCCGACGTTAGGATCCGCCCGATGACGACATTTTAAAAACCCGATCGGCATCGAATTCCGATCGCACGTAAAAGAGCCAGGCGCGGAAGAATCCGCGCCCTACGCATGACCACCAATTCGGCGCGTGGTTGGTATCGTCGGAATGCCCACCGATTCGGTGCATGGATAACGTCGTCCGGAACGACCACCAATTCGGCACGTGACGTCGCCGCCGACGTTACGCCATCACGGCCCCATGGCACTTCTTGAACTTCTTGCCGGAACCGCACGGACACGGGTCGTTCCGCTTCACGTTGGTCCAGTCTGCACCGGCGGGTGCGCCGCCGGAGACGCCTGGCACGCCCGCTGGCGCTTGCGGCGTGAGCGACTTCTGGCGGCCGAGCCCGACGACCGCGGGATCGGCGCGCGTTGCCGCGACTTCCTGCGTCGGCGTTTCCGCGGGACCGATGTCCATGTCCTCGTCGGTGCCCGTCGCAGTTCGCGCAACGTCTTCGACGTCTTCCAGAATTCCAAGAGCGTTGTAATGGCGCGTCGCACGCGGTGGCGCTGGCGGCGCCGCGGGCTGGCCACCGTCGCCGCCCTGCTGACCCTCGAACACGATCTGCGCGCGCGCAAAGCGCTCGGTGAACGTGTGCTGCATGTCCTGCATCAGGTCCACGAACATCGTGTACGCTTCCTGCTTGTACTCGACGAGCGGATCCTGCTGACCCCACGAGCGATAGTGGATCGCGTTGCGCAGCTGATCCAGGTCGTAGAGATGGTCCTTCCACTTCTCGTCCAGGACGTTCAGCATCACGAGCGACAACAGGCGGCCGGCGAATTCGTTTAGTCCGCGCATCTTCGCTTCGAACGCCGCGATGGCTGCAGTCACCGCAGCCTGACGGGCGGATGCGATCGTCGTCGGCCATTCTCCAGCCTTCTCGAACTCGGGAACGATCAGCATGTAATTCTGCATCAGCTCCTGACGCAGAAGCTCGATGTCGAATGCGCCGTCCTCCTCGGTCTCCGCGAGCGCCGTCTCGACGCGCTTGCCGACGGCCTTCTCGATCATGCGCTCGGCCTCGCCGCGCAGCTCCTCGCCACCTTCCAGCGCGAAGGAGCGCAGCGAATACACAACCTCGCGCTGCTGATTCATCACGTCGTCGTATTCGAGCAGACGCTTGCGCGACTGGAAGTTCTGCAGCTCCACGCGCTTCTGTGCCTGCTCGATCGACCGCGTAATGAGCGAGTGAGTGAGCACCTCGCCCTCCTTCGCTCCCATCGCATCCATCAGCTTCGCGATGCGATCGGATCCGAAGAGACGCATGAGGTCGTCTTCGAGCGACAGGAAGAACTGCGACGCGCCGGGATCACCCTGACGTCCCGCGCGACCGCGCAACTGCCGGTCGATGCGCCGCGACTCGTGTCGCTCCGATCCGATTATGTGAAGTCCGCCATCCTCCATCACGTCGACGATCTTTCCCTCGGCGTCCTTCACCTTGGACGGCTTGGCGGTGGTTACACCCTCGCCGAGCTTGATGTCGGTGCCGCGGCCGGCCATGTTGGTCGCGATCGTCACTGCGCCGGGATGACCTGCCTCGGCGACTATCTCGGCCTCGCGCTGGTGATACTTGGCGTTGAGCACGTTGTGCGGAATGCCGGCGCGCTTGAACAGCTTCGACAGCGTCTCGGAAACGTCCACGTTCACCGTTCCGACGAGCACCGGGAAACCGAGCTCGTGCAGTCGCTGCGTCTCTTCCGCTATCGCGTTGTACTTCTCGCGGCGTGTCTTGAAGACGAGATCGTTGCGATCGTCGCGCACGACTGGACGGTTCGTCGGAATTACAGCGACACCAAGCTTGTAGATCTGATGGAACTCGGATTCTTCCGTCTCCGCTGTGCCGGTCATGCCGGACAGCTTGTCGTACATGCGGAAGTAATTCTGAATCGTGATCGTCGCGAGAGTCTGAGTCTCGCCCTTCACGCTCACGCCTTCCTTCGCCTCGACGGCCTGATGCAGACCTTCCGACCAGCGACGACCGGGCATGGTGCGGCCGGTGAACTCATCCACGATCAGAACCTCGCCTTCCTGCACGACGTAGTTCACGTCCTTCTCGTACAGGGAGTGCGCACGCAGCAGCTGGTGGATGATGTGCAGCTTCTCGGACTTGGCTGCATACTCCGCATTGATCCTGTTTCGCTGCTCGATCTTCTCGGCCGGCGTCATCTCCGGATCGTGATCGATCAGATGAACCTGCTGGGAGATGTCGGGGAGGATGAACTGTTCGCGATCGTTCGGCGACATGAAGTCGATGCCGCGATCCGTGAGATGGACCGCCTGTCCCTTCTCGTCCAGAACGAAGAGCAGATCTTCCTCGATGTCGCGCATTTCCTGACGGCTCGCCGTGACGCGCCGATCAGCGATGTGCTTGAGCTCCATTCCCTGGACGAGCTGCTTGACCCCGGGCTCGTTGAGCAGCTTGAGCAACCGCTTGTTCTTGGGGGCGCCCAGACGCGCCTTGTACAGCAGCGTCGCCGCGGTTTCGGTGTCGCCCTCGCGCAGTGCGCGCTCGCCATCGGCGGCGAGCGTGTTGGCCATCTCGCCCTGCATGCGCACGAGCCGCGCAACCGCGGGGTTGTGACGCGCATACTCCTCATCCACCTCGTTACCAACCGGCCCCGAGATGATGAGCGGGGTGCGCGCCTCGTCGATGAGCACCGAATCGACTTCATCGACGATCGCGTACGCATGAGTGCGCTGCACGCGCTGATCCAGCGACACAACCATGTTGTCGCGCAGATAGTCGAAGCCGAACTCGTTGTTCGTGCCGTACGTGATGTCGCACTCGTACACCATGCGACGCTCGTAGCTGCCCGGCTCGGTATCGTCCAGACAGCCGACTGTCAGTCCGAGATACTTGTAGAGATGACCCATCCACTGCGAGTCGCGGCGGGCCAGGTATGAATTGACGGTGATGAGGTGAGCGCCGCGGCCCGGCAGCGCGTTGAGATACAGTGGCAACGTCGCGACGAGCGTCTTTCCCTCGCCCGTCGCCATCTCGGCGATGCGTCCGCGGTGCAACTGGATTCCGCCGATGAGCTGCACGTCGTAGTGGACCATGTTCCACTCCTGATCGTGCCCCGTGACGTTCACCGTCGTGCCCAGCAGCCGGCGCGCAGCCTCGCGCACCGTGGCGAACGCTTCGGGTAGGATCTCTTCGAGCGTGCGCGCAACCACATCGCGCAGCTGCCCCTCGAGACCGCCCCTGCCGTCGGATCCGCCCAGCTCGTCGTCCAGCTTCTCGCGCTCCGCCGCGGAGCTCGCCACGTGCTTCCGCTCCTTCAGCTCGGCGATGCGTGCTTCGAGCTCACTCGTGACTTCCTTGATGTGCGCGCGGAACTTGGCTGTCTGGCCGCGCAGCTCGTCATCCGACAGCGAGTGCAGTCGCTCGTATTCAGCGTTGATCTGATTGACCAGTGGCTGCACACGCCTCCGTTCCCTGTCGTGCCGGGTGCCGAAGACGTTCTTGATCAGACCAGTAACCTCTGTCACCATTGATACAACCTTTCCGATTCGATGATCTCAGCGACCGCGTCCAGCACGAAGCCGCGCACCGACTTCCCCGCACGCGCCCGCGCGCGGACCTCAGTCGATGAAACCTCAACAACGCGGCCGGCGAATTCGCTCTCCGTCTTCCGCGCAAGAATCTCTATATGAACGAGCGTTCGAATAGTCTCCGGCTCGCGCCATTCCTCGAAGCGCGACCAGGCATCTTCCCCTATGAGCAGATACAGCTCCACGCCCGGGAATTCAGCCACAAGCGATTGTACGGTCGCAACCGTGTAAGATAACCCGGGCCGGTCGATTTCGATCCTGCTCGCCTCGAAGATCGGGGTCTTCGAGACCGCGGCCTGTACCATTTTGAAGCGCTGATCGGCGGACGCGACGTGCGGCGCTCCGGCCTTGAGCGGCTGCTGGGCGGTCGGCACCCACAGCATCCGATCCAGGCCCAGGCGCTCGGCGGCGTCCACTGCCGCCAGATAATGCCCTATGTGCGGGGGGTCGAAGCTTCCGCCGAAGACGCCGAGCCGCACTGCTTGGCAACCTCCTTGTCATTGGGGTAAGCCTTCAGCGCCGCGGTGCAGAGATCCTTCGCATCGGCGTCGTAGCGGATCGCGCGATAGGCGGTCAGCAAATCGAGGTAAGCCTTTCTCGTTGCCCTCGCCGTTGGATGCTTCCTGATGACGTCCTTGAGGTAGATGATCGCGGAGTCGTACGCGCCGCGACGCAGATAGTGGTCGCCGACGTCCAGATCCTTGGTCGCGAACATGTTGTCCAGGCGCGCGATCTCCTTGTTCGCCTCAGGCACCAGATGCGAATCCGGATACAGCGAGACCAGGGACTCGAAAGTATTCAGCGCGGAGGTACCGTAGGTCGGATCCAGCTCCGGCTTGCGCCACATCTTTGCGTAAGCCCGGCCGCCAGCGAGCAGCGATTTGGGGGCGAGGCTGTCGTCCGGGAACGCGTCCGAGATCCGAGTGAAGCTCTGCGCGGCCAGAAGATGATCGCCGTTCTTCTCCTGAGACTCGCCCAGGTAGTAGTAGGACAGAGGCAACAGCGCGTCGCGGGCGGGAAGGTCGTGCGTGAGCTGCTCGAACCCCCTGGCCGCGTTGTCGTAGTGATGCGAGTTGAACTGCTTGAGCGACGCTGCAAAGAGTGATTCGGGATTGCTGGCGTACACCTTCGGATCGAAGTTGCCGTGGCACGCCGTTGCGAGGGCGAGCGCAAGCAGAGGTCCGACAACTACAAACGAGCGGCGAGCACGGTTCACGCGGTTGTTTCCTGGGCGCCGTTGTGCTGGCGTCCTATCGAGTAGTAAGTGATGCCGACATTGGACATCTTCTTTGGATCGTACAGGTTACGGCCGTCCACGACGATCGGCCGCTTGAGAGTGGCCTTGAGACGGTTGAAGTCGGGATGCCGGTATTCGTTCCAGTCCGTAACGATGACCAGGGCGTCCGCGCCCGTCAGAGCATCATACCCCGTTTCGGCGTAGCAGATCTTGCCGCCTCCGTCGCCCATCCGGCGACGCGCTTCGTCCATTGCCGCGGGATCGTGCGCGCAGACCGTGGCACCCCACCCCAGCAGCTGTTCGATCAGAACCAGAGCCGGCGCCTCACGCATGTCGTCCGTTCCAGGTTTGAACGAAAGGCCCCAGACGGCCACGCGAACCCCATGAAGATGATTGTCGTGCGACTTTTGCAAGTCACTATCTGACAACGCTTTATCATCTCTTACTTCATGTACTACATGAGATAGCAGCGCCTGCCGCAGCTTCTCGCCAAGACGTCGCTTCTGCCGCTCGTTCGAGCTGTCGACAGAGCTGAGTATCTCGAGCGGGACCCCCGACTGTGCGCCGGTGCGCACCAGCGCTTTTACGTCCTTTGGGAAGCAGCTTCCGCCATATCCCGGCCCCGGGAACAGAAAGCTCGGGCCGATGCGAGTGTCGCTGCCGAGTCCGCGGCGCACCTCATCCACGTCCGCGCCGGTCGCCTCGCACAGCGCGGCGATCTCGTTCATGAAGCTGATCCGGGTCGCCAGCATTCCGTTCGCCGCGTACTCGGTCATCTCCGCGGATGCGATGTCCATGTAGATGACGGGACGTCCGGTGCGGACGAATGGTGCGTAGAGCTCGCCCATCACGTTGGTGGCAAACTCGCTCTCCACTCCGAGCACCACGCGGTCAGGCTTGAGGAAGTCCTCTACCGCGGCGCCCTCCTTGAGGAATTCAGGATTGCTGACGACGTGAAACGGGAACCGAGCGTGCCTGGCAACCGCTTTCTTGACCAGCCGCGCCGTGCCGACGGGCACGGTGGACTTGGTCACGACGACCGTCTCCCGCGTCATGGAGCGCCCGACCGTCTCGGCCACGGCGAGCACGTGGGACAGGTCGGCGGAGCCGTCCTCGTCAGGTGGCGTTCCCACCGCAATGAAGACTACCTCCGCATCGGCGATCGCCCCTTCGACGTCCGTGGTGAAGACGAGGCGGCCGTCGGCCTGGTTCCGTTCGACGATCGCATCCAACCCGGGTTCGAAGATCGGGATCTCGCTTCCCTTGAGAAGCGAGATCTTCCTTTCGTCCAGGTCGGCACAGATCACGGTGTTGCCTGTCTCGGCGAGGCACGCTCCGGCAACCAGGCCGACATAGCCCGTTCCTATCACCGCGATGTTCACGTTGCGTTAGGCCGCGTCGGCCGACAACGGCACGATGCGTCCGTTCTTGGACGTGAGACCCTTGGTTGCGTTGCGTGCGTCTACCACGACCGGTGCCAGATCCACGACACGCTGATAGTTCACGGCGTCGTGGTCTGTGACGATGACCACTGCATCCGAGTGCTTGAGCGCTGCATCGGTCAGGTCGACGCTGGTGAAAGTGTGACCGTCCTCGCGGAACGTCGTTACGTGCGGGTCGTGAAAGGAGACCTTCGCACCACGCCCTTCGAGCAGCTTGATCACGTCGAGCGCCGGGCTCTCGCGCATGTCGTCGATGTTCTTCTTGTAAGCGACGCCGAGCACGAGGACCTTGCTGCCGTTCACCGACTTGTGCTCGTGGTTGAGCGCCTGCGCGACCTTTTCGACGACGAGGGCCGGCATCTGCGAATTGATCTCGCTGGCCAGATCGATGAAGCGCGTCTTGTAGTTGAGCGTGCGCATCTTCCACGCGAGGTAATGCGGATCGAGCGGGATGCAGTGGCCGCCGATTCCGGGACCCGGTGTGAACTTCATGAAGCCGAACGGCTTGGTGGCCGCGGCGTCGATCACTTCCCACACGTTGACACCAAGTTTCTCGCAGACGATCGCCATCTCGTTTGCGAGGCCGATGTTGACCGAACGGAAGGTGTTCTCGAGCAGCTTCACGAGCTCTGCCGTCTCGGTCGAAGTGACCGGCACGATGGTGTCGAGGCAGCTCTGGTACAACGCTGTCGCGACTTCGGTGCATGCCGGCGTGATTCCGCCGACGACCTTGGGTGTGTTCTTGGTATGCCACACCGGGTTGCCGGGATCGACGCGCTCAGGACTGAACGCGAGGAACACATCGCTGCCGATCTTGAGGCCGGCAGATTCGAGCTTGGGCTGCATGAGCTCGCGCGTGGTGCCGGGATACGTGGTGCTCTCGAGAACCACGAGCATGCCGGGGTGAGCGAACTCGCTGATCGTCGCCGTCGCGGAAACGACATAGCTCATGTCGGGATCGCGCGTCTTTACGAGT
>DATNCZ010000298.1:0-5915 GCA_035553335.1 Gemmatimonadaceae bacterium | reverse complement strand
TATCTCCTCGGTCTCGAACTTCTTGAGATCGATACGGGCTATGCGGGGAGTGTTGTTACCGTTGATGAACAGCCAGCGGCCATCCGGGACGCCATCGGTGAGCGACATTTCAGTGTGATGCGCATCGTCCCACGGCACCTGCCCGAAGGTCGTCGTCAGCATCGCCTTGGTGTCCTCGTTGTAGCCGTAGCCCGTCTGTGGAAATTGCGAAAAGACAGGAATTTCCTTGAAAAGACGACCGGATGGGAGCCCATACACCGTCACCTGGCCACTGAAGCCGCCCGAAAGGAAGGCGTAATACTCGTCGTACGAACCCGGCGGGACGTAGGTTCGAGTCGCCGCGTCACCGGCCAGCAGGCCGGAAGACGCGTTCGTCTTGACACTCGGCGCGCAGGCATACGCGAGGCCGCTCAGGGTGATGCCTACGTACCCGACAGCCGCATATAGCTTGACCGACGATCTCATACAACTACCTCGCTTATGGCTCGCGTGGAGCGCGGGTGAGTAACTGCATTGAGATGAACGTACGGGCGCCGGATACGGCAAACAGTCGGGCAAGCCCGGATTTTTTTGTCAGGCAACGGGTTGCGCCATCTCAGGGAAACACTGACACCGATGGAACGCACGGTTCTCTAGTTTGATTCAGGTCACGAATTGCCTACATTCATTTATCAAATCCGGACATCGCTCATGTCATTGCAAGACGAAGTCATTACTTTCGCATCTGTCGTCAACGACGTCATACAGTCACACCCTGGCACGACGAACGTGTTCAACGAGTTTGGAATAGACGCGTGTTGTGGTGGTGCAGCTTCCGTTCAGGAGGCCGCGCTACGGGACGGCGCAGACCCAGCTGCATTGCTGAACGCACTGAACGCAGTAGTCTCCGGCCGGCGCCACAGCACGGGAGCGGCAGTATGATGCAGGTACACGACTCCCTGGCGATCGCTGGCAAGGCAGTTTCGGGGGCGGCTGGCCGAGCAGCAAGTGCGATCGTGCACGACTCGCCGGATGTGCGCCTCGTCGTCTTCCGACTGAATCCTGACGACTCAGTGGCCATGCACACGAGTACGTCCACCGTCGTACTTTCAGTGGTGAGCGGCACCGGTGTGATCTCCGGGCCGGTCAATGGGGAGATACAGGACGTGACGGTTTCCGCCGGAAGCGTCGTGACCTACGAGCCGAACGAATTGCACGGCATGCGCGCGCCTCGCGGTCCGTTCGTCGTACTGGCGGCGATCACGCCCAGGCCAGGCGGCCGCACGACTGCAGCTGCATGAATGCAGTTGCATGAGCGTCGCTGCATGAGCGCGGACGCGTAGCGCGACGTGTACACGCTCGTCCGCCGTTACCTCAAGACCGCAATCGCCTTCCTGGCAGTCGGGCTGTCGATAGGCGGGTACCTGATCGCGCGCCGGGAATTCCAGGGTGCGGCACCGGACGAATATCTAGTCAGCGCTCATACGCACGCGCTGTTCGTCGGCTTCGTGATGATGATGATCATGGGTGTCGCGCTGTGGCTCTTTCCGCGTCCGGAAAAGACCGACGCGCAATACAATCCGCGACTGGCCGCTACCGCTTACTGGCTCATCACGATCGGAACCGGCGCGCGGGTCGGTGGCGAAGTAATGCGATCCAGCCTGTTCAACATCTCCGCAATGTGGCTGCGCGTCGCGATCGTCGCGGCCGGCTTCCTGCAGGGAATCGCGATCGGGGTGTTCTTCTTCACTATGTGGACGAGAATTCGGCCTGTGGGCAGTCAGGCGCGCGAGGCGAAGGGCGAGCGGTTCTGATCCGCACGTCGCCAATCCGGCGGCATGTCGCGTGCGCTGGACCGGCGTATTCCAGCCTGCCAGCTACTGACAGGACAGCAGGATCATCCTGATCCTGCAATTCCCATGGAGCAATCGACATGACGGCCGCCGTTGCGAATGAAGCGCCGAACCGGAATCCTCTTTCCGCGGATGAACTCCGGTTGATGGACGCCTACTGGCGCGCCGCGAACTACCTCTCCGTCGGCCAGATCTATCTCCTCGCCAATCCTCTCCTGCGCGCACCGCTGAGCCTCGACCACATAAAGCGCAGACTACTCGGCCACTGGGGCACGACACCCGGCTTGAATTTCATGTACGTGCACATGAACAGGCTGATCCGGAAGCACGACATCGACGCGATCTTCATTGCTGGACCGGGCCACGGCGGCCCGGGGGTCGTCGCCAACACCTACCTCGAGGGGACGTACAGCGAGATCTATCCGCTGGTAAGTCGCGACACCGCTGGTCTGCAGCGCCTGTTCAAGCAGTTCTCGTTTCCGGGCGGCATCCCCAGTCACGTCGCTCCGGAAACACCTGGATCCATCCATGAAGGCGGGGAGCTGGGATATTCGTTGCTGCACGCGTATGGCGCCGTATTCGACAATCCGGATCTCTTCGTCTGTTGTGCAATCGGAGACGGCGAGGCGGAAACAGGCGCGCTCGCGACAAGCTGGCATTCGAACAAATTCCTCGATCCTGCCCGGGATGGCGCCGTTATTCCGATCCTGCATCTCAACGGCTACAAGATCGCCGGTCCGACCGTTCTCGCGCGAATCGGCGACGATGAGCTGACGTCGCTGCTCCGAGGCTACGGCTACGATCCTCGTTTCGTCTCCGGAGACGACCCACACGTGATGCACCAGCTCATGGCTGCCACCATGGACACCGTTCTGGCGGACATCGAGCGCATCCAGCAGGACGCACGCGCGCACGGCTTCACGCATCGCGTCCCATGGCCGATGATAGTCCTGCGTTCGCCCAAGGGCTGGACAGGTCCCAAGTTCGTCGACGGGAAGCAGACGGAGGGATCGTTCCGCTCGCATCAGGTGCCGATCACCGGATTTGGGGACAATCCGGGACATGTCGCATTGCTCGAGCAATGGATGAAGAGCTACCGCCCCGAAGAACTGTTCGATGAGAATGGCGCACTCGTTCCGGAGATCGCGAACATCGCGCCCACGGGCACGCGCCGCATGAGCGCCAATCCGCATGCCAATGGC
The DNA here is from genome assembly GCA_035553335.1 of Gemmatimonadaceae bacterium. Taxonomy (GTDB): domain Bacteria; phylum Gemmatimonadota; class Gemmatimonadetes; order Gemmatimonadales; family Gemmatimonadaceae; genus Fen-1247. The sequence goes on along the minus strand of DATNCZ010000298.1, from coordinate 2,881 downwards.
GGGCTGCTGCTCAGGGACCTCGCAATGCCGGCCTTCCGTGACTACGCCGTGAGCGTACCGGCGCCGGGCGCAGTCGACGCAGAATCCACCCGCGTACTCGGCAAGTTTCTCCGCGATGTAATGCTACTCAACATGAGCGCACGCAACTTTCGGATCATGGGGCCGGACGAAACAAGCTCCAACAGGCTGGACCCACTGTTCGAGGTTACCGATCGCACGTCGACAGCGGAGATACTCGCGACCGACGACCACGTCGCGCCCGATGGCAGAGTGATGGAGGTGTTGAGCGAGCACATGTGCGAGGGATGGCTGGAGGGATACCTGCTTACCGGCAGACACGGCCTGTTCTCCTGCTATGAAGCGTTCATCCATATCGTGGACTCGATGTTCAACCAGCACGCAAAATGGCTCGCCACGGCTCGCAACATCCCGTGGCGGCGGCCGATCGCGTCGCTCAATTACCTTCTTACTTCACACGTATGGCGGCAGGACCACAACGGCAACAGCCATCAGGATCCCGGATTCCTCGATCACGTAGTGAACAAGAAGGCTGATGTGGTGCGCGTGTATCTTCCGCCCGACGCCAACTGTCTGCTGTCGGTGGCGGACCACTGCCTGCGCAGCAGGAACTACGTGAACGTGATTGTCGCAGGCAAGCAGCCCGAGCCCCAATGGCTCGACATCGAAGCTGCAACGGCCCACTGCGAACGAGGGCTCGGCATCTGGCACTGGGCGAGCAACGACGGTGGCACCGATCCGGACGTGGTGCTCGGATGCTGCGGCGATGTGCCGACGCTCGAAGTCCTCGCGACGGTGGATCTGCTAAGGACTCACATACCCGACCTGCGCATGCGCGTGGTGAACGTCGTGGACCTGATGGCGCTCCAGCCCAACAGTGAACATCCGCACGGCTTGCCGGATGACGAATTCGACGCGATGTTCACCAGGGACAGACCAATAGTATTTGCATTTCACGGTTATCCGCTGCTGATCCATCGTCTAACGTATCGCCGCACAAACCACGACAACATGCACGTGCGCGGTTACAAGGAAGAGGGAACGACCACGACACCGTTCGACATGACCGTGCTCAACCAGTTGGACCGATACCACCTGGCGCTGGATGTCATTGCGCGTGTGCCACGTCTCAGGAATCACGCCGCGGCATCCGTGGCCGCAGATCTATTTCGCTCCAGACTTGTCGAGCATCGCGCCTACGTAAATGAACATGGCGACGACATGCCGGAGATTCGCGACTGGCGTTGGGCCCGGCCCGCCGCCTCATGAAGATCCTTGTATTGAATGTAGGATCTTCGTCGCTCAAGTTTCAGCTCATAGATACCGACCAGAGCGCGATCGACGGCAACAGGGACCGTCGACTTGCCAGCGGTCAGATCGAGCGCATCGGCGGCGAGGCAATCCTCACTCTCGGTGCAGGCACTGCGACCCCATCACGCACGACGGCACAGATCCGCAGTCATGCGGACGCAGTCGAGCGCGTCATCAAATGGATGGCGGATCCTGCTTCGGGTGTCGAGATCACAGCTGCATCCGACATCGAGGCGGTTGGCCACCGTGTCGTGCATGGCGGTGAGCGGTTCACGCGATCCACTCTCATCGATGCAGCCGTCCGAAGCAACCTCGAGCAACTCATCGATATCGCTCCGTTGCACAATCCGCACAATCTCACAGGCATCGCGGCCGCGCGCGAAGTGCTCGGTGGGAAAGTGCCGCAGGTTGCGGTGTTCGATACCGCATTTCACCAGACCATATCCGAGACCGCCCACCTGTACGCCATACCGTACCAGCTCTACAGGCGATACAAGGTGAGACGTTATGGGTTTCACGGGACGTCGCACAGATACGTTGCGTATCGCTACCGCCAACTCACAGGAAAGACCCCCGAGCAGACGCGCATCATCACACTGCATCTCGGAAACGGAGCGTCTGCGTGCGCGATCGTGCATGGACATTCGGTCGACACGTCGATGGGCTTCACGCCGCTCGAAGGGCTGGTGATGGGAACGCGCTCGGGAGACATCGATCCGGCGATCATCGATTACGTCGGCGCCAAGGAAGGTCTCACCAGCCGTGAAATGGACGTGATGCTCAACAAGCAGTCCGGCCTGCTCGGCCTCTCCGGTCTCACCGCCGACATGCGCGAGCTTCTGGCGGAGGACGCCGAGAATGGCGACCGCCGAGCCCGGCTGGCGATCGACGTCTTCTGTTATCGCGTGCGCAAGTACATCGGTGCATATCTTGCCGCCATGAACGGTGCGGATGCGATAGTCTTTGCCGGCGGGATCGGCGAGAACTCCCCCGCGGTCCGCGAGCGCATATGCGCAGGCATGGACTGGCTCGGAATCCAGACGGATGCCGGACGCAATGCGACTCTCACGGGTGGCGCTGAAGGTCGATTCGACCGGGATGGAGGACGCGTCGAGCTCTGGACGATACCGACCGACGAGGAGCTGCTCATCGCACGTGATACGTGGCGAATCGTGAGCGGCGAAGCACCACACGCTTAGGTGCGGGAGGCTCGCGGGAATTACGCCGCCCAGGTGTGCGCCGTTGCAGCGTATGTCCATTCGCTCGCCCATCGCTGATCTGCGGATGATTCCCCCAGGGGGCCAGACGAGATTTACTCTATAGAAGGGTAGCACCACGGGCGCACACTCAGGCACGACGGTTGACTTGTGTCGCCGATCTATATAACTATATTGTCATATAGTATTGTAGTTATACAACCGCCAACGCCCATGCGCAAATCCACAGTCGGAGTTCTTGCAGTCGTACTTGGCGGGATGGCCGCTCAGCCGGCCGGCGCCCAGATCACGCTCTCTCAAGCTCTTCGACAGGCATATCGGTCGGCGTATGCCAA
>DATNCZ010000297.1:0-3216 GCA_035553335.1 Gemmatimonadaceae bacterium | reverse complement strand
TGCTGTCGTCGGTGCTGGACTTCCAGACAATCACGTTCGACGCCGGAAACGACATGCCGTACGTCATGTATCTGCCGTCGTATGCAGCAGTTGCGTGGTATCACAACGCACTGACGAATCGGCCGGCCGAGGTGCGCCCGTTTCTGAAGGAAGTCGAGCACTTCGCCACGACTGACTATGCGCAGGCCCTGATGGCGGGCGATAATCTCTCAAGCGCGGATCGCGCGAGAATCATCGCCAAGCTGCAGCAGTACACGGGACTCAGCAGTGCGTACATCGACAAGGCGAACCTTCGGGTGAACGCTGGCCAGTTCGAGAAGGAGCTGCTGCGCGAGCACGGCCAGACAGTCGGTCGTCTCGATGCGCGCTTTGTCGGCGAGACCGGGGACCTGCTCGCGGAAAACGCCGAGTACGACCCGCAGTCGGCGGACATCAGCTCGGCGTACGTGTCGCTGTTCAACCAGTACATGCACGAGGAGCTCAACTACGGCCGCGACAAGCTCTACGCGATCTCCGGCAGGGTGAATCCATGGGATTGGACCCATGGCGACAGACGGGGCTGGCCGGGCCATACCAACGTCGCGGTGGATCTCGCGAACACATTGAGCACCAACCCCAAGCTGCACGTGATGCTCAACAGCGGCCTATTCGATCTCGCGACGCCGTACTTTGCTGCCGAGTGGACCATGGATCATCTCGGCGTTCCGAAGCAGGTACGCAGTCAGATCACCGAAGCCGAGTACATGTCGGGGCACATGATCTACGTCAATGTTCCGTCACTCGCGCAATTCAAGACCAACGTAGCGGCGTTCATCGACAAGACGTCGGGGCTCTGAGCAGGGATACTGCGTCATGGACTCGTCATTCCCGCTGTAGGGCGCGGATGCATCCGCGCCTCGGGAATGACGAGTTCACATCACGCCTGTCGCTCTATCAGTGGCCCAGCTCCGTTGCGGCTCTGTCGACCAACGCGGCCTCGGCGTTGAGTGCTGCTGACACACGTCCGATCTCGGATGTCGCCAGTGGCCACTCCTTCTGTTCGATCGCCTCACGCACGCCGGGGATCGTCTTGACGCCGTAGCCGGTGTAGTAGCCGGGCGCATACAGCAGATGCTTGAACCAGGGGCGGTTCGGGAGTCCGGCATCCGACAGAAGCACGCGCTCGCTCTGCAGCAGATCGCTGTTGAGCTTGACGAAGCTCTCCGTGGCTGCACCGTCCATCGATTGCGCAAATGCCGCCTGGTAGCGCGTAGCGGCTCGGGTCAATGCAGCAGTCGCGCTGTCCAGCGGCGCGAAGTCGAGATCCGGTATCGTCGCTTCAGCCTTCGGAAGCGCGAGCGGACGACGCGGATCGTTCGTGAGGAAGAATCCGCTGTCGGCAACTTCACGGTTGTGCTCGACGACATCGGATGCCATCGTCTTGTGAAGCGTCTTGAGCTCGGTCACGTAGGTGCCGACGGTCTGCGCAAGATCGGTGAAGTCGTACGGAATCACGTCAGCGTCAGCGAGCCGCATCACGGCGGTGCCGGCAGTCTGCGCGAGCGCCTTGCCATATACGAACGACGTATCGGCGAAGTGCGTGTACCAGTAGAAGTCATCGTACACCGAATGGTACACACCGCCCTGATCCTCGCCACCGAAGCCGAGATTCATGGACGGAACACCAACGTGCTGCAGGAACGCAGTGTAGTCGGAGCCGGAGCCAAGTGCGCCGATGTGAAGGTCGGCGCGGTTGCGAATGTCCTTGCGCGTGGCGGCGGACGCATGCAGTAGCGAACGTGCGCGAGACCGGCTCGCAACACTTGCGCCGGTTTCGGGATCGGTTATGTCGCGCATCACACCGTTGATGAACTTCTCCAGCACGTGCGAGCCACTGACGCCGAGATAGCCGCGTCCGTTGGTGTCGCTATTGAGATACGCAACTGCATGTGCCGCGAGCTCTGTCGCGTGTGTTTCAGCCCATTCGGTCGAACCCAGCAGACCGGGTTCCTCTCCATCCCAGGCGGCGTAGATGATCGTGCGTTTGGGATGCCAGCCCTGCTTGACGAGCGCGCCCATCGCGCGGACTTCCTCCAGCAGCGCAACCTGACCGGCGATCGGATCGTCCGCGCCGTTCACCCACGCGTCGTGGTGATTTCCACGAACCACCCATTCATCCGGCGACGAGCTTCCACGCAACTGGCCTATCACATCGTAAATCGGCTTGATGTCCCAGTTGGACTTGACGACGAGATGGACTCGCGCAGGTCCGGGTCCAACCTTGTAGGTGATCGGGAGCGCACCGCGCCAGCCGCTCGGCGCAACGTCACCGCCAAGGGCCGCGAGAAGTGGCTTCGCATCACCATACGAGATGGGAAGCACGGGGATCTTCGTGAGTACCTTCACGTCCTTGAGCGCGAGACGTTTTGCGTCCTTCGTTGCGCCGACACCCGGAGTCAACGGATCACCCGGATACGTTGGCATGTCCATCACGCTGCCACGCTGGACGCCGTCGGCCGGACGCATCGGTCCTTTCGGAAAGACGTCACCATCGTTGTAGCCGTCATCGCCCGGGTCGGAATAGATCAGACAACCGATCGCGCCGTGTTCCGCTGCGACTTTCGGTTTGATGCCTCTCCACGACTGGCCGTAACGCGCGATGACTATCGCGCCCTTGACGGATATACCGCGCCGTGCAAGCTCATCGTAGTCCGAAGGAATTCCATAGTTGACGTAGACGAGCGGACCCGTGACGTCGCCGTCGATCGAGTATGCGTTGTAGGTCGGAAGTTGCTCCGACGTCTGGAACGACGTCGGATCGCCCGGTACCGGAGGTTCCTGGAGTTTCGCGGTGAAGCGTGTCGGCGCGACGAGCTCGACGAGTCGCTGCTTCGGTGTCGGGAAGAGCACGTTGAACGTCTCGATGTGCGCATCCCATCCGGCATCCTTGAACTGCTTGAGGATCCATTCCGCGTTCTGCTTGTCGTACGGCGAGCCAACGTGATGTGGACGCGCGGCGAGCAGTTTCATGTCCGCGCGCATACGCGCTGGATCGGGTAACGCGCGGAATTTGTTCTCCCAGTCGCGTTGAACGCGCGACGACGCTGGAGTGAAGCCGAGGATGTCGCCGGATGGAGGCGGAGACGCCGCGACCAGCGGAACGGCGAGCACGCCAAGCGAGGCGAGAAACGGGAGACTGAAGAATCGCATGTACCCCTCACAACAGTGGTTGACGAC
>DATNCZ010000296.1:0-16895 GCA_035553335.1 Gemmatimonadaceae bacterium | reverse complement strand
ATCCACTCTCGTTTCCAGTGCCATGCTCTCCGCGCACGCCGCGATCGTCGCGAGCGGATTGTTTATCTCGTGCATGATCCCCGCGGCGAGACGGCCGATCGCGGCGAGCTTTTCGTTCTGTGCCACGGCTTCACGCGCTTCCACCCAATCGGTGATGTCCTCGCCGATAGTAATGATGTGCGTGACGACGCCCGCCTGATCGCGAATTGGAATCTTGGAGAGCCTGTACGTACGCAACGCGCCGCTGGCGCTGGATTCGGTCTGGAACTGCTGCGTCTTGCCGGTAGCGAACACCTCGTCGAATTCGCGACGAACCACGTCCTCCGGCTGACGGTGAAGGATCTCGAAGATCGTGCGGCCGATCGCCTCGTCGCGGGACACGCCCTGCATCCCCGTCTCGCGCTTCCGATTCCAGACGGTGATCCGGTAATCGCGATCGATCACGTACAGCCCCAGCGGCAGTAGATCCAGCACAGTTTCAGTGAACCGCTTCTGCTCCTGTACCTCCCGCATCCGGATCTGAAGATCGCCCTCGAGCCTACGGGAACGCTCGGAGTTGGCGACGAACGCCGCGAGCAACGCAGCTAGCGCCTCAAGAAAGCGCTCCACCGGATCCGCCACGTCGCCTCCGAAGCGCGCCAGCAGGATGCCCACCCGGCGGGGCCCGAAGCTCATCTCGCGTGCGACGATCCCGGGGGCTGCACCTGCCATGGCTGCCCGAAGCTCATCCGCGGAGGCCTCTTCCGGGCCCGCTCCCCAGGTTCGCGCAAGCTCGCCCCCGCCATCCAGCCAGACCGCGAGCTCCGATGCGCCGATCGACAGATGCGCCCGTTCGAGCACGTCCTGCGCGACCAGTTCCGTCGGCCGCGCATCCGAAAGGCACACGGCTATGTCGGCGAGAGCGCCGACCAGAATCGATGAATCAGAATCTTCAGACAGCATGGCGGCGGTAACGTGCGGATGTGCTTTCCCTGACAATGTCACTTCCTCGGCGAATCGGTCTTCTGCGAGCCTACCGTAGGACAGGATGACCGATCGATTGGTAACGATCTTCATGATCTGTTTGCCAATATTTCAGACGAAAATGCCGAACTGGCCGATAAACAGACGCTCTTAAGCCAGATTGGCCGGCATCATTGGCCCGCCCATTGCCGGATTCGCCCAGTGGGCACGGGGCCCAAAAAAAAGACAGACAAAACTCTCAGATGGAGGTCAGCACCATGCTGTTCGAAACTTCACTGACGCCTCTTCCTGTGTTCGGTCTGCGCAGGGAGGTGAATCGCCTATTTGACGACGCACTGAGCCGCACAACGCCGACAGCTTCTCTGGCGCCGCCCGTCGACGTACGCGAGGACGACCATGAGATCGCGCTGTCCGTCGAGCTTCCGGGCGTCAAGCCGGAAGATGTGGAGGTCACTTCCGATAACGGAATGCTGACAGTTCGCGGACACAAGTCCGCGGAGCGAAAGGAAGGCGACGGTACGGAGTATCACCTGGTGGAGCGGACGTACGGCTCCTTCACACGGTCGTTCCGCCTGCCCAAGGGAGTGGACGATTCCAAGATCACCGCGAATTTCACCAACGGCGTGTTGAATGTTCGCGTCCCCAAGACGGCACTTCCGCAGCCCAAGAAGATTGCCATCAGCAACGGCGATGGCAACGCGACCGCGAATGCCAGCGCCAAAGTCGAGGGCAAGGGCTCGCAGAAGACAAATCAGCAGCAGACGGTTCCAGTCGAGCACAAGTAGGCGGAAACACCTAGGCCCAAAAGCGAACAGCCCCGATCGGTTGATCGGGGCTGCTTGATCGAGCCTGGCGGCCAGGCGAAAGGCTGGCAGCGAGTCTACCGCGTCGAGAATACCGTCCGCAACTGACTGACAGCCCATTCGAGATCCTCGCGTGAGGTAACGAGCGGCGGGGACAGTCTGATGACGTGGTCGTGCGTCTCCTTGCACAGCATTCCAAGTCCCATCAAGGCCTCGCAGTAGGATCGCGCCGGCACGTGCAGCTCGATGCCGACCATCAGGCCTCGGCCACGCACGGACTTGATGTCAGGATGCCTGATCGACGCGACCTCGCCCTTGAACCATGCGCCGAGCTCCGCCGAGCGCTGGACCAGGTTCTCATCTTCGAGAACATTCAGTGCGGTGCGCGCGACGGCACAGCCGAGCGGATTGCCGCCGAAAGTGCTGCCGTGCGTACCTGCGCGGAGAACGCCCAGGACTTCCCGACTCGAAACAACCGCGGAAACCGGATAGAAACCACCTGCCAGCGCCTTTCCGAGGATGTAAACGTCGGGCTTCACATCTTCGTGATCGCACGCGAACATGCGACCGGTGCGGCCCAGTCCCGTCTGGATCTCGTCGGCCATGAAGAGGACATTGTTCGCTCGACAGAGATCTGAGGCTGCGCGGAGATATCCGTCCGGCGGAATCAGGATTCCAGCCTCGCACTGGATCGGCTCCATGAGCACCGCGCACGTGTTCGGGGTGATCGCCGCCTCGAGGGCGTCGATGTCGCCGTATGGGATCAACTTGAAGCCAGGGGCGAAGGGTCCGAAGCCGGCACGATAGGAGGGCTCCGACGAGAAGCCGACTATCGTGGTGGTCCGGCCGTGGAAGTTGTTCTCGAACACGATGATTTCCGCGCGGTCCGCCGGAATACCCTTGACTTCGTATCCCCAGCGCCGCGCCGCCTTGATCGCGCTCTCGACGGCCTCGGCGCCTGTGTTCATCGGCAGCACCATTTCCATCCCGCACATCCGGGCGACTTCCTCGCAGAAGAGCGGCAACTGCTCGTTGCGGAATGCGCGCGATGTGAGCGTGACGCGGTGTGCCTGTTCCATCAGCGTCGCGAGGATGCGCGGATGACAGTGGCCCTGGTTGACCGCGGAATACGCACTCAGACAGTCGAGGTAGCGCTTGCCATCCACATCGTAGACCCACGCGCCAGCGGCGCGCTCGATGACGATATCCAGTGGATGGTAGTTGTGCGCGCCCCACTCATCCTCGATGGCGATGTAATCGGCAGATGTAGCGGGACCGGATTCGGTGTTGTTGGCGACGGCTGTCATGCGAAGTGCGGCTGAGGTTGATCCTTCACCTGAAATGTCGCACGGACGCCGTCGTTATTTAACCCCCGATGCGATGGTGGTTATACATGCTTCATCCGCGCATAAGTATGCATTTTGTCGTGCCGGCGCTATTCTTCCGCCCGGATCGCTGACGCGGCGGCGTAACCGCACGTGAACCAACGCGACATTTTCGACGCGCTTTTCAGCGCGCCGGAAGCGGTGGCGCTGCTGCCGGAACGACGGCGGAGTAATTCTCGCCGAGCAGGGTTGCGATGGTCGCGGCGATCTGAGACTGGGTTACGCGGCTCACGTGCATGCGTTCACCGCGGGCTGGAGTGTCCGGACCGATTACCGCAATCCAGATTGCGTCCGCACCGACGACGTCTGCGCCGTGATCGGTCCACGCAGTGAGTCCGCTTCCGCGACCATGGTCTGCGGTGATGATGAACGTCGTCGAGTCGTGATACTGCGGCATCCGTTGCATGGTGTTCCAAAGGTCGCGGACGAACTGATCGAACTGATGCGCGGACTTGAGTACCATGTCGTAGCGGCCCATGTGAGCCCACTCGTCAGTCTCGCCATAACCGACGAACATGACGCGCGGATGCGAGCGCGCGACGTACTCGCGCACTTCCGCCTGCATGAACGAATCGTACGCCAGATCGCTCCAGAGGCGGGTTGTGGTGCCATACAGGTTGACGAGTAGCGAATCGCGCGCCGTTGGTGGTGATGCCGTCGGCGGCGCGTCGAATGCTGCCCAGATCGGAAGATGACTACGTCCGCGATTGAAGATGTCTGCGAACTCGTTCCACGTTCCAAAGACCGCTACGCGCCCCGTGAAGCCGGGTCGCTTGGCGAGCCATTCGAATACGGTGAGATTGGGATTCGGCCCGGCATTGTTGCTGTCGATGCGCGGATCGGGATGGCCGCTGATCATCTCGTTGTAGCCCGGATAGGAGAACTTGAACCCGTTGGTGACATCCGCCTCGCTCTGCATCGTGCGATTTCCGAAGATCTCACCCTGTTTCGCGACGACGTTCCATATGAATGGAAAGAGCGCCGCGCGTGCGGAGCTCGCATCGTCGCGCGAGAACTCGCGACGGAGCGCGGCCGTATCCTCGACGTGGCCGAACTTGCGATTCATCAGCTGGCTGTCCGCGCCGTCAAAGATCTCCTGCCAGCGGAGACCGTCGGATACGATGAGGACGACGTTGCGGGTGCGGTGCGGAGTTTGAGCAAGTGCCGTACGCGCGGTCGCGAAAAGCAGCAGGAACGCGAGCCGAAGCACCGGCCGAATGCGAAGACACGTCATGGCACACTAAGGTAGCGCGTCCTTTGTGCTGCCGCGGTTCAATCGACGTCGTTTTGTGCCCTCCCCCGCGCCGGCGTGACCGGTGCGCCAACATTATCCCGATCTGTCCTTGACGTGCGGGCCAGGGCGATGTACTATGGCGATAGTACTAGACTCTTAGTAGGAGGATGTCCGGATGCAGCGGCTGACCCCACGGGAGATCGAGCTCATGACCGTGCTCTGGGAGCGCGGGCCAAGTACCGTCGCTGAGGTGCGAGACGCACTCGGCGACGGATCTGCGTATACGACGATCCTTACACTGCTGCGCGTGCTGGAGGAAAAGGGGCACGTCGCGCGAGAAGTCGAGGGGCGCGCACATCGATATGCCGCGCTGATCGATCGCGATGACGCGAGCTCGAGCGCGATAGACAGAGTGCTCGGACAATTCTTCCGAGGGTCTCCCGAGAGGCTACTCACGCAGCTCGTATCCGATCGCGGGCTCGACGATGCGACGCTTCGGCGGTTGCGCAAGCTTCTGGACGAGCGACTGGCGGAGGACTCGAAATGACTCCCACCGTATTCGCATACATGGTCCTGTTCACGCTGTTGCTCGCTGGCGCTGCAGCAGCGATGGAATGGGGAACACGGGGACGCGGCGCTGCGCGGCATTTCTGGACGGCTGCGATCGTGCTTGCGGTGGTGGCGCCGAGCGGGGTGCTCACGGTGCACGCGCTCGACGCCCGCACCGCAACAGGCGCGGCTGCAGTTGACGGGCCCCCTGTGTTGACGAGAATCATCATTAACTCCGGGCGCGCTGCAGCGTGGCGCGGCTACAGCTACATCGGACGGGACGCGCTCATTCGCTTGATAGCACCGTCGCGCCGTACGATACACGCCGCGCTTGCGCGTATCGCACGCGACTTCGCCGCAACGGCGCTGGTCGTCTGGATCGTGTTGTCGGCATCGCTGGTCGTGTGGCTCGCGGTTGGCGTGTTCCACTGGCGCAGAGCACAGCGATCGTGGGAGAGGACGGTTGTGGATGGCGTGAGCGTGGACGTATCGGCGATGACAGGACCCGCGGTGGTGGGCTTTCTGTCACATCGGATCGTGTTGCCATCATGGGCGACAACGATGCTGCCGGAACATCGAAGGCTGGTTCTCGCGCACGAGTCGGAACACATTACTGCGCGTGATCCCGAGCGATTGATGCTCGCGGTAATCGCGTTGGTCCTGATGCCGTGGAACATCGGGTTGTGGTGGTGCGCGGCCAGGCTTCGGCGCGCGATCGAGCTCGATTGCGATATGCGGGTGCTGACTCGATATCCGAGTGCGAAGGATTACGGTCACGTACTGTTGGAGGTAGCTGCACGCGGGCGGAACAGCGGCCCGCTCGCTGTCCCGATGGTTGCGCTGCTGAGGCTGCCATCGGAGCTGGAGTTGCGGTTGCGCGCGATGACCGCTGCGCGGCGCATCGGGATGCAGAGCGTGGTCACCAGTGGTGTAGTTGCGCTCATAGCCGTTGCGGCGGCATTCACGACGCCAGTGCCAACAATCATGTCACGGGCCGCGGCGCCATTGCGGATTGCGCCAGCGTGGCCCGTTCGACCCGACACCGGATCGAAGCGGAGGGTCGATAGTCTCGCCATACTGCGGCGACAGAACGACAGCCTGCGCACACGCGAGCGGATGATGGTAACGCGGATGCGCGCCCTGCAGCGCGCGACGAACGAGCGCGATTCCGTGGAGGCAATACTCAATGCAGCGCGGGAGAACACGCGCGAGCTACGCGCTTTCGAATTGCGCCCCCTGGGAGCCGCTCGTCACACCATGACGTATTTCAGCTTTCAGGTCGACAAGCCCGCAAGGATGCTGCCCACAACGGTGGCGCCGGTATATCCCGATAGTTTACGGCGCGCGGGAATCGGTGGTGAGGTCGATGCGGAGGTCACCGTTGACACCACGGGCCGAGTGGATCGGGCCGCCGGCATCAAGATCACCAACGCGACGGATCCGCTCTTCGAGGAGGCAGTCCGCGCTGCACTCCCCAGGATGACCTTCGCACCGGCTGAAATCCGCGGTAAGCACATCAGGCAACTGGTACAGCAACCGTTCACGTTCGCGATCACCAAAGATCCACAATGATGGATCACCCATGGGCAAGCACGCGAGCGTTTATTTCGGGCAGGAGCATATCGGGGCTGATAATCGCGACACTGTGGGCGGTCCCCTGTACCGCTCAGACGCATCACGACACGATTCGAGGCACGGTAACGACCGATAGCGGCAGGGTGCTTCGCGCCGCGGACATCATCATCACCATGGCGCCGGATCGTCTCTCGCGAGCGACGACGACCGACAGCGCCGGCCGCTACTCGATGGAGTTTGCGAATGGCACGGGCGACTATCTGGTACACATTTCCGCCGTCGGGTACAGTACGTATCGCAAGCGAGTGACACGCGTCGGTTCGGACTCGATGTTCACCGTGGACGCCACGCTCACGCGGACCGGAGTTCAACAGCTTGCGGCGGTGAAGATCAAGGCAAAGGAGAAACCGATCCCCTCGCGCTCGCCGTTATTCGGAGTCGAAACCGGCGCATCGGAGCAGATCGCAGGCGGCGTGAACGGTGCAGTGTCACCAGACGACGCTGGCGATCTCGCGGCGATCGGTGCCACGATTCCGGGAATTGCATCCACACCGGGCGGCCTTTCGGTCGGGGGCATCGGTGGACAGAACTCGACCACGATCAACGGAATGGCGTTCGCCGGCGCCGATGTACCGCGCGATGCGCGAACGACCGTGCGCGTATCCAGCTCTACCTACGATCCGTCGCGCGGCTGGTTCGGGGGGCTCAATGAGAACGTCGAGTTATCGCGCGGCAATCTGTTCGCGAGCCGACGAGCGCACGTCACGGTGGACGCGCCTGCGCTCCAATCTACCGATCCGGTATCGGCACGGATGGGACAGCGTTTCAGCAACGTCGTCGCGAGTTTTGGAGGCGACGGAGCCATGGACGAAGATAAGTTCGTGTACAACTATGGCTTGCAGGCAGGACGTCGCACATCGGATGCTGTATCTCTCTCCAACGCAGCGCCGGACCTGCTGCAGCACGCCGGCGTATCGTCGGACTCCGCAGATCGCCTGTTCAATCTGCTATCCGCTGCAGGGATTCCGCTGCGTACCGGAGCCGTGCCATCGTCACACGTCATGCAGAACGCGTCATTCATAGCGCGAGTCGATCACGCGCCGTACAACTGGGACAGTTTTCAGCCGGCGCGAACAACCTGGGGGCTTCTGGCGTACGGAAAACTGTCGAGCGACAACGCTGCGGCGATCAGCCCCACCGCTATTGCCGCGCACGGCGCATCGACATCGCAGGGTATCGGCATGCTGCAGGCGCTGTTCTCGACATATCTGCACGGCGACTACCTGAACGAGGAGCGCAGTGGATTCACGTTCTCGCGAAACCGGTCGACTCCCTATCTCACGCTTCCGGATGGGAGTGTGCTCGTGGGTTCCTCGTTTCCGGACGGTACCGGTGGCCTGACTTCGCTGGCTTTCGGCGGAAACAGCGCCAGACTCAGCGACACGCGCCAATGGACCTGGGAGACGACGAGCATGACCCAATTCTATGCGCACGGCCGCGACGCACATCGCGTGAAGCTGGACGCGGATTCTCGCGTCGACGGGATCCGCCAGGAGACGAATTCGAATTCCTTCGGATCGTTTGCCTTCAACTCGCTCGGGGACCTCGCCAGCAATCAACCGTCGAGTTTCACACGCGCACTCAATGCGCCGACGCTCCACGGCTCTGTCTGGAACGGATACGTCGCGCTCGGTGATCTCTGGCGCAAGTCTTCTACGTTTCAGGTGATGTACGGTGCACGCCTCGAGGGGAATCACTACTTGTCGGCGCCGGAGCTCAATCCTGCCGTGCAGTCCACATTCGGGCTGCGTACCGATCATGCGCCGAACACGGTTCACGTCAGTCCGCGAATCGGATTTACGTGGATCCGGAAGCCGGAAGGCGACGGAATCAGATTCAACCAGATCGGTGAATTCCGCACTGGACCTGTCAGCTACGTGCGCGGTGGAATCGGCGAATTCAGGAATATTCTTCCGGCGAATCTCCTGACCAACGCCTCGATCGCCACGGGCCTGCCGAACGGCTTGCAATCGCTCACCTGCGTCGGAGCCGCAACGCCGATCCCGAGCTGGGGGCAATATCTCACCGATCCGGCGTCCATACCAACACAGTGTCTTGGCGGAGCAACGCCCGTGTTCACCGACGCTGTGCCATCGGTGCAGCTGTTCGATCCGGGATACACGGCACCACGAAGCTGGCGCGGCAACCTGGCGTATGCTTCGAGCTACAGGTTGCTGACGTACTCGATCGAAGGTCTGTACTCGCTCAATCTGAATCAACCCGGACGCACCGACGTCAACTTCGCCAACGTACCGAGATTCACGCTCGCCGATGAAGGACGACCGGTATTCGTGAATCCCAGCAGCATCGTTTCGACGTCTGGAGCTCTATCCTCCGTGCAGGCGCGTGTATCGCCGTTGTTTGGCCACGTCATCGACAACGTGTCCACACTGATGTCGCGGAGCAAACAGGTCACGGTGTCATTGTCACCCGAGCTGGATGGAATCTCCAACTGGTTTCTAGGCGTCAATTACACTCTCGCGGATACACGCGCACGGGAGAGTGGCTTCGACGGCGCGACGTTCGGCAGTCCCGTTACGCGCGAGTGGGCACGCGGCGATCTGGATGTGCGCCACCAGATCCTGCTGCAGGGCGGATACACGTTCAAGCGGGTGGCGCTCACCTTCTTCGGCCGCTTGCAATCCGGCCTTCCGTTCACTCCAATGGTCGGCGGTGACGTGAACGGTGATGGGCTCGCCAACGACCGCGCGTTCATCTTCAACCCCGCGACGAGCGCCGATGCTACGCTTGCGAGCGCGACACGCGCTCTGCTCGCCAACTCGTCGCGCAGTGTTCGCGACTGCCTGACGACACAGATGGATCACGCCGCGGGCAGGAACAGCTGCGAGGGACCATGGACCACTTCGCTCAACGCGCAACTGTCGTATACCGGCAAGATGCCGATCACGAAGCAGTACGGCAGTATCTCACTCGCACTATCCAATCCGCTCGGCGGACTCGACCAGCTCCTGCATGGCGCGAACCACCTGCGCGGGTGGGGCACTCCCGCATTTCCGGATCCCGTTCTCTACAGACCCACAGCGTTCGATCCCGGCAGCGATCGATTCAGCTACACTGTCAATCCGCGATTCGGAAATACGCGGCCAGGTAACACACTGTTGCGTGTACCATTCCGTGTATCCATCGACGTTTCGCTCAACCTGGGCCGTCCGCTGCCGCAGCAGATGCTCAATCGCTGGCTCAAACCGGGACGCAACGGCCGGAAGGGGCCCCGGCTTTCCGTCACCGAATTGAAGCGCCGCTACGCGCGCAACGTGCCGGATCCATACTCGTCGATCCTCGAGGAGTCGGACTCGCTCCTGCTCAGCCGCGATCAGGCCGAATCGCTCCAGAAAGCCGATACGGCCTACAGACAGCGCATCGACAGCGTGTGGACAGCGCTCAGCGAATATCTTGCGGGACTGGGGGATGACTACGACCCCGCGGAAGCACTGAAGAAACAGGAAGCCGCTGTCGACGAAGGCTGGGAAATATCGCGCCTCGATGTTCAGCGTACGTTGCCAAGGATACTCAGTCCGATTCAACTCAAACTGTTGCCCTGGCTACCCGCAACGCTATTCAAGGCGAAGGAAAAAGTTGGGATCAGGATGTTCATGATGGGCGGCTGATCGGCGCGAACGGGAAGGCTAGGTCGGGCGAGTATCGTCGCCAGCGCCTTACAGCTTCGCGATCTCGGCCAGTATCTCCGCGTTGCCGCGCTTGCCGCTCGGCGTTTCCTCGATGTGCTCCCACCGTACCACGCCGCCCTTGTCGATGAGAAAGTACGCGCGGTTGGTAAAGAACGCGTCCTGCCACATCACGCCGTACGCCTGCCCTGCGTCACGCTTGAAGTCCGACAGCAGATCCGTCTTCATGTTGTGCTTGGCCTTGAACTCCTTCAACGTCGGTACGGAATCGACCGAAATCGGCAGCACGACGACTCCTGCGCGTACGAACTCGTCGTAGTCGTCCGAGAACTCGCACAACTCGGCCGTACACGTGCTCGTGAATGCCAGCGGAAAGAAAGCGATCAACACCGCGTTCTTTCCACGAAACGATGACAGGGTTACCTGTTGCCCCGATGTCGACCCGAGGGTGAAGTCGGGTGCGGTGGCACCAACGGGCGGTACTGGCTGATTCTGGATTTGCATGGGTTTGGAGATCACATGATGTAACGGATGTACACCACCAGCACGATGCAGAATATGATGGAGTACAGGATGACGATATTGTCGCTCTTTCGCTTCGGTCCCTTTCCGGATGCTTGCCGCCGACTCATTTCTCTCTATCTCCTCGTTCGGGCCCGACTGCTGCCTCGACGTAGTTTTACGAACGCGGGGTCGATACGAACATTAAATAGCCGAAGGTCAAAGCGAGTAGCCAGTAGATCCCCGCAAACATTTGCAGAAGCGGCGCCGCGCCGGCTTCCAGCGCGGGCCTGGCCAGTGTGAACGCCCCGACGAATGCGTGGGCAGCGTTCCCCACCACGTAGGAGCGGCCAAAGACCCCGCCGACGATCGCCCCGCGGACCATCCATCCGGTCATGGCGAGTCCGAACAGCGCGGCTCCGTACAACTGCAGCAGTATGGTCATTACCCTCGCGTGCGGCGTCCCGATCGAGGCGGCAAGCTCGGTTGGAGCGAAGATGAGCACGACGGCGGCGAAACCCAGAATCAGGCTGGTCCCGAGGATCACGCGGCGAGACGCAGAGTTGGAAATGCGGGTACGATCGGCCATCGTGCGAGATAAACCGTACAGAGACCGGGCGCAACCCGCGGAGGGCCCGTACTGTAAATCGACAGTCGTTTTGCACCTCGCAGTCACGTCCGGGTCGGCAAGACAGTATCATTGGGTTGGGGAGCGATCGAATGACGCCAAGACTCGACTGGGATGCCAACACCGACGGTGCACAGCGCGCAGCCCGCGTCGTGGCGCTTCGCGCGCTCGACGCGGCCGCCGATGCGTACGACAGGATGCGCAGTCGCGATGCGGATTCGATCCATGACTTCCGTGTGGCCCTCAGGCGCGTCAGGTCCTGGATACGCCTGTATCGGCCTTGTCTCGACGACACGGTTCGGGCGCGCACCCGTCGGCGACTGAACACGATCGCCGATGCAACGCGGGACCTTCGCGACCTCGACGTCCAGATCACGTGGCTGAAGTCGGAGCGGAGTGCGCTGGGTGACTCCCGCCTCGAGGCAGCGACGTGGGTCATCGCGGAGCTCAAGCGCGACCGCAAGCCAGCATGGCGAAAATTGCGGAAGTTGCTGCGGCGCGATTTCCTGAAAACGGAGCGAGCACTCCGCAAGGAACTGAGCCGATACGTAACCGTGCACGACGTTCGCGACACTGACGTTGTTGCGTCGATGCGAGCAGTGACGGCGTCGGTGCTCGGCGATCAGGTTTCCGCACTTGCAGCGGCATTCGACCGAATTCGGTCCGCGGACGACGCGAGGCGCTTGCATCGCGCGCGCATTCTGGCGAAACGTGCGCGCTATGTGCTCGAGGCATTGTCGGCCCAGGTACCCGAGCTCGCACCCGTGGCGGATGAGCTTGCGCGATTCCAGGATGTGGTCGGAGAGTTGCGGGATGCGCAGCTGCTCGCGCATCGCGTTGCGCGCGAAGTGACGTCTGTCGCCGCCGAGCGTACGGCGCTCGTGGCGAGCGAGTTGGTGTACCGGCCGAGTGGCGCAATGGACTTCACACGCGTTACCGCCGACTCACCGTTCGACGCGTCACTGTCGTTGCTGTTTGCCCGTCTCCACGACAGGATCTCAGCCGCCGAGCGAGGAGTGACTGCGTCGCTGACTCCCGACGCGCGCGGGCGCTTGGTCGCCTCGCTGGAGAAGAGCGCGAAGCGTTTCGGAAGCGATACTGTGTGAAGTAGTGGAGGCTAAGGGAATCGAACCCTTATTCTCGCCTTGCAAAGGCGATGTCCTACCGTTGAACGAAGCCCCCTGTAGCTCGCGCCGCTGGACACGAACGACATAATTTAATCGATGGTGGCGCTCCGAGGCGCCGCTGCAGCCGCGCCTATAGGCCGTCCATCAGGCGCGATACGCCGGTCCTGATGCGGGCACGGCGTATCGGCAGGGGCAGACGCGGTGGTCTGCCCCTATCAGATCATTCGTGCGCGGGGAGCGCGTCCATCGTCTTGGGATTCACCGGCACCTGCACCTCGTCGCGGAACGGCGAGGTCATCAGCACCACGCGCATGCGCGGGAACGCGTCCATGAACGCGATGTAGCAGAGGCCCCAGATTCCGAGGAATCCGGCGGTGATTGCGATTTCCCAGAGACCAAACGGCAGCGTACCGTCCACTCTTACACCATAGATGGACGGATAGATCTCGTCGTACCGATGCAGATAGAGTCCGACGACGAGACACGCCGCGAAGAAGGCCATCGTCGGGAGGTACACCTTGGCTGCTCGTGACAGCAGGCCGAAGAACGGCAGCACGAACATGAGTGCCACGACGGTCATCGTGATCCAGCTCCACGGTGCGATGAGTCGCAGGCGAGCCCAGTGAGTTTCCTCGCCGAGGTTGCCGTACCAGATAACGAGATACTGGCCGAAGGTCAGATAGCCCCAGAACGCCGTGAACGCGAAGCACAGCTTGCCGAGGTCGTGGAAGTGAACGTCGGTGATCATGTCCTGGCGACGCAGGTGACTCCGCCACGCCATCGTGATGAGCGTCCACGCTGCGATGGCTGCGACCCACGCGCCCATGAAGAACCAGTAGCCGTACAACGTGCTCTGGAAGTGTGGATCGAGTGACATCGACAGATCCCACGACATGATGATCCAGAACAGCGCAAATGCGAATACCATCGCCACCGCCAGCTTGCCCTGACGCGAATGCGTCGAGTGAAGCTCCCGGCGCTCCTCACCAAAGCCGCTCCGCATACGCTCGCGGATTCCGCGCGCCCATGATGCACCGCCCTCCGGAACGACGCCGACGTCGAGCCGCACGGACGTGTAGATGTACCACACACTCAGTATCGTCTGGATTCCGAACATCACCAGATCGCGCGTGACGAAGAACGGAACGTTGAGATACTGGCGCTTCTCCTCGATCATCAGAGGATGCGTTGCCCACGGGAAGATGTGGTCTCGTCCGATTGTCAGTGAAAGACAGAGAATCACGAAGGCGACTGGCAGGAAGGCGACGTAGCCCTCCATGAACCGGACCACGGGCCGCGACCAGCGTGCGGTGGTGATGCGCTGCACGGCGACGACCGTCACACCAGCGGACGATACCGTGCTGAAGAACAGCCAGTTGAAGTGCAGTGCCTGCCAGGCACGATCGGCACCGACGAACGCGCCGAAGATGAACGTCACGGTTCCGATGATTGCCAGAATCGCGCACGCCATCTTGAGCCAGCTCGCGATCGGAGTCTGGCTGCCGGCGATTACCTCTTCCCGCGTGAAGATGTGAGGTTCATGCTCGCTCATCGCTTCACCTCCTGCGGAATACCTGTCTTGTACACGTTGGAATCAAGCGGTGGTGGACCAACCCGCGGCGATCTCATGTCAAGCGCGGGCGGCGCTTCGCCGGCGTGATACCACGCCTTGGCGCTTCCCTCATACGGCGGTACGAACGGCGCCGGTCTGTCCGGTGCTGTCTTGGTATAACCGGGTACCCAGCGTCCCGTGACACCAGGCACAGCCAGCGGCCCCGTCGGAACCGTTACGCCGAGCTTGCCCTGAAGCGCGCGAACGTAATTGACGACGTCCCAGCGATCCATCTCCTCGATCCTGTTGTACGACGGCATCGCGCCGCGTCCATTCCGGATCATCCCGAAGATGTAGCCGTCAGTCCGGTTCTTGGTGATGTCCATCGTGAGATTGATGCCGATCATTCCGTACTTCGTAGCCGGACCGTCACCAAGCCCCTTCTCACCATGACAGACTTCGCAGTTGACGGCGAAGTACTTGTGACCGTTGGCGAGTGACGCCGCGGTAGGTGGTGTCGGATTGACGAGATTGGACATGGAGTCGATCGTGCCCGGCAGCGCAGCGTACGACGTTTCGAAGCCGGCGCGCTCCGTTCCGTAGATCGAGACGGAATTCTGCGGATTGCCGCGCGACGGAATGGTCTCGTCGCACACGTCGCGACGAGCATCACAGTGAATCGGCTGCCACGGGTGCAGCGCTGGCTGGCGGCGGAAGTCGCTGAACCACTCGCACGCAGAAAGACTCAGAGTAAGGGGCGCAATGGCGAGCAACGCGCGAATGGCTCTAGCGTTCAACGCGCACCTCCACCGCACCTGCATCACGTAGCAACTGCTCTGCCTCCTGCAACTTGTCTGGCGACGGCTCGATCCAGACGCCGAAATCGCCGTAGCTGAACCGTGAATCGTATCCCACCGTGTGCGTGATACGAGGGAATCTCGCTGTCGCGAACAGACCGGCCACGGTCGCGAGAGCTCCGATGAGCACCATGACTTCGAAGCCGAACACCGTGTACGGTATCCACGTCGCGATTGCCTTGCCGCCCACCACGATCGGCCAGTAGTCCGAGATCCAGATCGCGATCCAGTAACCGAACGTTACGCCGCACAATCCGCCGATGAGCGTGAAGACGCGCACCGCACTCGGTCCCCTGTCGATCGCGTGCTCGATCTCGTGACGCGGCGTTGGAGAATACACCGTGAATTCTCCAAACTTCTTCTTCTTGAGAATCGCTATCGCGTCGCAGGTGGTGTCCAGCTCGCGAAACAGCCCGATTACGCCGCGCATCAGTCGAACTCCCCTGGTGTGTCAGGCATGAACGGCAACGGATGAGCCGTGGAGTCCACGCCCTGAGCGTGCCGGAACTTGAGTCGCGGCTTCACGATCTCCTTGATCTCCGTCAACGCTATGACGGGGAACTGCTTGATGAAGAGCAGGAACCACATCGAGAACCAGCCGAACGACCCGCACAGAATCGCGTAGTCGACCCAGGTCGGACGGTAGCCGGCCCACTGCCATGGCTCGTACTCGTGCGACAGGGATGGCACCACGATCACGAAGCGCTCGAACCACATGCCGATGTTGATGAAGATCGACAGGATGAAGAGCCACGTGGTGTTACGGCGGCACCATTGCGAGAAGAGCGACAGCGGCAGACAGATGTTGCAGGTGTACAGCAACGCCGACGCCCACCACCACTGACCCCAGAGGCGATTCGCGAAGAACTGCTTCTCGGCGGGGCTTCCGCTGTACCACGCGACGAACCACTCGCAGGCGTACGATACGCCGACGACGAGTGACGTGAACAATGCAAGTTTCGCCGCAGCGTCCAGATCGTTGATGGTGACGTAATGCTTGAGATTGAACCACTTGCGCAGCGGAATCACGATCGTGAAGACCATTCCGATGCCCGAGTAGATCGCGCCGGCCACGAAGTACGGCGGGAACACCGTGGTGTGCCATCCGGGCACGTCCGACATGGCAAAGTCGAACGACACCACCGAGTGCACTGAAAGAACGAGCGGTGTGGAGAATGCCGCGAGGAAGAGATACGCGCGAACGAAGTGACGCCACTCGCGATCGGTGTTACGCCACCCCAGTGCCAGCTGCGCGAACAGCCGCTTGCGCACCGGGTTCTTTTCCCGGTCGCGCAGAATCGCGAAGTCGGGAACGAGTCCGATGTAGAGGAATGTCGCGGATACGGTGAGGTACGTGAGGATCGCGAACACGTCCCACACCAGCGGGCTCTTCATCTGCGGCCAGATGTAGCGCCAGTTCGGATACGGAATGAGCCAGAAGAACTTCCACGGACGGCCCAGGTGCAGGATCGGGAACAGTCCGGCGGTCATGACCGCGAACACCGTCATCGCTTCGGCGCATCGGTAGATCGTCGTTCGGAAGCCCGCTCGGAACAGATAAAGGATCGCCGAGATGAGCGTTCCCGCGTGTCCGATACCGACCCAGAACACGAAGGTGACGATGTACACACCCCACATCACCGGCGGGTTGTATCCGGCGACTCCGAGTCCGGTGTAGATCTGATAAGTCCACGCGAGCGCGCCGATAACGAGGAAGAGGATCGCCACACCAAGCCCGATGAACCACTGGGCCGTGGGGTGCAGCGTCGCTGTTATCTCGTCATCGACCTGTTCGTAATCCTTTACGGCAGGAAGTCGTACCTCGGCGCTCGGGATGTTCGGCCGGCGCAGCAGCTCGACATCCTCTACCGGTTTAGTGGCTGTTGCCATCCGCGGACTCCTACGCGTGCGCCGGCTCGGTAGCCGGCGACGGGTGATTGACTTTCTTCAAGTAGACTACCGCGGTGAATGTGTTGAGCTCTTCGAATACATGATACGCACGCTCGTCCTTGAT
>DATNCZ010000295.1:0-3027 GCA_035553335.1 Gemmatimonadaceae bacterium | reverse complement strand
TCGCTCGCAGCAGTTACGCTGATGGTCGTCGGCAATCTGGTCGGAGCTTCTCTTGGCACCGTCGCGAGCAAGTACGTGCCCGAATTTGCTCGAGGCGATGCGACGCTCCTGGGTCGCGGATTCGCTTCGGTGCTGCTGCTTGCCGTCGGGTTTTCGGTCACGCTGAGCGTCGCCGTCATTTGCCTCGCGCCCGCTCTGGCGCGCGCCTTCGCCGTCAATCCGCCCATCACGCCATTGCTCGAGATCTCCGGCGTGGCGATAGCCGCCTGCGTTTTGAACGGGCCCGCGGTGGGCCTGCTCTCCGGCTCGACGAAGTTCAAGCATGCCGCTTTCATAAGTGTTCTGGCGGGCGCAGCGTTTGCCGCGAGCCTGGTTCCGTTGAATGATCTTGCCGGACCGGGCGGCACTCTGATTGCGCTGGCGGTGTTCTACTCGGTATCGGCAGCGGCGGCGCTATTCATCGTGCGTGTCCAACTGCGACAGGACGTGCGAAGGAGTCGGGGCCATGAAGTGCGCGCTCGTTCGATCACGATGCTGCGCTATTTCGCCCCGATGTTGCTCGCTGCCGGAATGATTACGCCCGTAGTGTGGCTCTGCAACGCGTTGCTGGCGCGCAGCGCCAACGGACTAAGCGAAGTGGCGCGATTCAGTGCTGGCTACAACTGGTTCGCGGTTGCTTCTTCGATCCCCGCAGTCCTCGCCCAGGTCGAGTTCGTGCGCATGTCGAAGTCGCGCGCGACCGGGGACAGCAAGGGACTGGCTCGCGCATTGCGACTGTTTGTCGCGCAAAATCTGCTTTTCGTAGCACCGGTCGTGATTGCCGGCGCTGCCATCGCGGGCACCCTCATGGCTCTGTTCCAGGTAGATGATGCGCAAGCGCGGCTCTGCCTTCGCCTGCTTCTCGCATCGGCGCTCGTCGCCAGCCTGGGAAACCCCGCCGGCATGTTTCTCGCCGTGATCGACCGAATCTGGATCGCCTCGCTGCTCAACGTTGGCTGGGCGTGCATCACGCTCGGCTGCGCGACGTGGTTGCGCGGTGCAGGCGCCGTCGGTGTCGGCGTCGCATTTCTCATCGGATATTCCGTCCATTTTCTGGTCGCGAGTACGATCGCGTGGAAGCTGGTTGACCGGGCGCCTTCTCGATAAGGACGGATCAGCGCCCATTGCTCGATTGCCCATTGTCCCCGACGACCGGGACTCCGAAGGAGTTCGGCTAGACTGCGCGCTTTCCATCGCGCGGTGCGAGCCATGTGTGGCATCGCAGGCATACTCGCTTCCAACACCGCTCGTCCCGCGGACGTCCTCCACGAGCTGGCCTGCCGAATGGGCGACGCGATCGCGCATCGCGGGCCCGACGACCACGGCGCCTGGATAGACGCTCCCGCGGGCGTCGCGCTCGCCCATCGGCGACTGTCGGTGATCGATCTCTCCTTCGAGGGACATCAACCGATGGCTTCGCTGTCGGGCCGTTACGTGATCGTCTACAACGGCGAGATCTACAACTATTCCGAAGTGCGCGGACAAATCGAAGCCGCCAATGGCGAACGCCGCTGGCGAGGACATTCGGACACGGAGGTCATGCTCGCGGCGTTCGAGCAATGGGGCCTGGACGACGCGCTTGCGCGTTTCAACGGCATGTTTGCGTTCGGACTTTGGGATCGACGCGACCGGACCCTTCATGTTGCCCGTGATCGCTTGGGCGAAAAGCCGCTTTATTATGGTGTCATCGGCGACGCGTTCGCATTCGCTTCGGAGCTCAAAGCGCTGCGGACACTGTCGGCCTTCGCGAACGAAGTCGATCGCGACGCGCTCGCGCTGTTTCTGCGCTTCAATTTCGTACCGGCCCCGTGGTCCATCTACCGCGGAATCTCCAAGCTCTTGCCGGGTACGCGGGCCGAGATACGGACGCAGTCGGACGGGAGGTTCGCCGTTCGGCATGTCGCGTATTGGGACGTCGCGACAGTCGCGCGCAACGGACTCATCCACCCGGCAGCCCACGATGCGACGGTTGCAATCGACCGGCTGCAAGCCGCGCTGGAACGCGCCGTGCGATTGCGCATGGTAGCCGACGTCCCGGTCGGCGCCTTCCTATCGGGGGGCATCGACTCTTCCGTCGTGACCGCAGCGATGCAACGGCAATCATCGAAGTCCGTCCGAACGTTCACCATGGGATTTGCAGAGGCGGCGTTTGACGAAGCTCCGTTTGCCCGTCAGGTTGCGACCCATCTCGGCACGGACCACACGGAGCTGTACGTGACGGGTGAAGCGGCGCGATCGGTGGTCCCGCTGCTGCCGACAATGTACGACGAGCCGTTTGCCGATTCATCGCAGATTCCGACCTACCTGATGTCGCGGCTCGCGAGAGCCCAGGTGACGGTCGCACTATCCGGCGATGGCGGCGACGAGCTCTTCTGCGGATACGAGCGCTATGTGCGCAATATGCAGATCGAGTGCGCGCCGAGCCTGTTGCGAAGGGCGGCGGCCGCCGCGCTGCGGAAGCTTTCGCCTGGGACGGTGGAACTCGTCGCACGCGGCCTCCAACCCGTGGTTCCCCGGGCGCTGCGATTCGCGCATCCCGGCGAAAAGATGCACAAGCTCGTTGCGGCGCTCGATCATGCAAATCCGCGCGAGCGCTATCTCGAGGTCGTATCCTTTTGGGCGGGCGGCGCTCCGATACATGGGAATCGGCCCGTCACATCCCCGCATGATCGCTTCGCCCGCGAGGATCGCGAGCTCCCGCTCGGCGCGTGGATGATGCTCCTGGATCAACGCACGTACCTGCCCGACGATATCCTCGTCAAGGTCGATCGGGCATCGATGGCCGTCGCGCTCGAGGCTCGCGTGCCGTTGCTCGACCACGATCTGCTCGCCTATGCCTGGTCGCTCCCGCTTTCCCTGAAGATCAAGCATGGCCGCGGCAAATATCTGTTGCGCGAACTGCTGTGCCGTTACGTGCCTCGCGAGCTCGTCGAGCGGCCCAAGCGCGGGTTTACAGTTCCACTCGGTGCATGGTTGCGCGGCCCCCTG
>DATNCZ010000294.1:0-7076 GCA_035553335.1 Gemmatimonadaceae bacterium | reverse complement strand
GCCAATACCGACGTTACCGAGACGATGCGAGCCGCGATCGCGAAGATAAATGCGTTGCCGGTTCAGCCCGCATTTCTGCTCCACACCGGTGACATCTCGCATCTGTCCAAGCCGTCCGAATTCGATACCGCGGACCAGGTGTTGCTGGAGGCGCGCGCCGGCAAGACGTTCTTCATACCGGGTGAGCATGATGTGAGCGTGGACGGCGGCGCGAGTTATCTGGATCGCTACGGCAAGGGAACGCAGCGGGGTCGAATCGGTGGCGGGTGGTACAGTTTCGATCACAGTGGCGTCCACTTCATGGGTCTCGTGAACGTCCTCGATCTCAAGGCTGGCGGACTTGGCTCACTTGGCGCTGAGCAGCTCGAATGGATAGAAAAGGACGTGAAGCACCTCTCCAGCAGCACACCGATCGTCGTCTTCGCCCACGTTCCGCTCTGGAGCGTGTATCCTGCGTGGGGCTGGGGTACGGACGACGGCGCTCGCGCACTTGGCTATCTCAAGCGCTTCGGATCCGTCACCGTGCTGAACGGGCACATCCACCAGACCATGCAAAAGGTGGAGGGAAACGTGTCGTTCCACACCGCACTCTCCACCGCGTTTCCGCAGCCGCGTCCCGGCACCGCACCAGCGCCGGGACCAATGACAGTTCCCGCAGGTCAGCTCCGCGACGTGCTCGGCGTGCGCGAGGTCCGTTACATTCCCGCACACCGGCATCTGGCGGTGGTCGACGATACCCTGTCCGGAAATTCGCCTGATGCAGCGTTTGCGGCAGGAGAGGCCAATGCGCGTGCACATGCGGCGCAGACCGTTGCCGCCGCCTCAGCCGCACCGGCTCGCGCGAACGAGATCGGCATCGACAATTTCGCCTTTGCGCCCAGGGTTCTGACCGTTCCGGTCGGGACGAGCGTGACGTGGCGAAACAAGGACGACGTGCCCCACAAGATCCAGAGCGCCGACAAGCGTTTCGATCCGTCGCCACTTCTCGATACGAAGGCAACGTTCACCGCTCGATTCACCATGGCGGGAGAGTATCGCTATTTTTGTTCGCTACATCCTGTGATGCAGGGTACGATTATCGTTCAATGACCGCGTCGTATCCATGATGAGACGCAGCGCCAGCGTAGAACCACCGATAGCAACTGATGACACGACCCGCGTTCCTGACCACACACAGGAACGCGGGTTCGAACGCGTCGTGCTGCCGCACCTCTCCGCCGGATTCACGCTGGCGCGCTATCTCACCGACAACGCCCAGGATGCAGAAGATGCGGTGCAGGACGCAATCGTTCGCGCGATGAGATACTTCCACACGTTGCGGGGCGACGATGCGCGGCCGTGGTTCCTCACTATCGTTAGACGGGTGTGTCTCACGAGCTATAGTGCCGACTATCAGGCAAGAGAGAACAGTCTTTCCGTGGACGAGCCAGCACTTCAGTTGATCGACAGCGACGAGACACCCGACACGGCACTGCAGCGTTCGTTCGTCCGCGATCGTGTCCGCGCGGCTGTCGATCAGCTTCCACCTCCGCTGCGCGAGGCCATAGTGCTGCGAGAGCTTCAGGGTTGCTCGTACGGCGAGATCGCGATGATCACCGACGCTCCAATCGGCACAGTGATGTCGCGCCTGTCGCGCGCGCGCGAGCGACTGGCTGCACTGCTACAGGGCGTCGTGGACATGGGAGATGTTGCATGAGCGATGAAACGACTGATCGTCCCGATCTGAGCACTGCATTACGCGACGCATTCCCCACTTACGAAGCGCCGCCCACGCTTTCGGCGTGGGCCACCGAGCAGGCGCGCCGATTCGACAGCGAGTCGCGCGGTGAATCTGCTCGCGTGCCCGAGCGTAAGCGCGCCACGACGTTCTCCGTTGCGCGCTGGCAGATAGCCGCGGCCCTTGTCTGTGCCGCGGCGCTCGGCTGGGCTGGAGCAACTCTCCGTACCGTCACGCACCGGATATCTGCGACGGATCAGACCGCCAGCGCGCTGCTCGACACGCACATCCGATCGCTCCTGCCCGGACATCTCATCGACGTCCAGTCCAGCGACCGGCATACCGTGAAACCGTGGTTCGCGGGCCGCATAGACATCTCACCACCGGTCATGGACCTGGCATCGAAAGGCTTTCCGTTGATCGGAGGCCGGCTCGACTACGTCCAGGGGCATTCGGCGGCCGCGATCGTCTACGGTCGGCGGCTTCATATGATAAATCTGTTCGTCTGGCGCGCCGTTCCTGGCGAGCAGGCTGTAGCGTCGACAGTAAGGGATGGATACGCAATACTTCACTGGACTACCGGAGATCTCAGCTACTGGGCTGTAACGGATGCAGCTCCTGCCGATCTCGATGCGTTTCGGGCGGCGTACTTGGAGCAAGCGTCGCCGCCGGCATCACGCTGACTGATGACAGTCACAAAAAGGGAGCTGACGCGACGCGAAACGCAGCTCACACATCCTTCAGCTGTTGGCAAAGCGCCGCCGCTACTCGGCAGATCGCTACTCCTAGTCTTCGTCATCATGTTTGGGGCGACGGCGAGTTTCTTTCTATTGCTCTCGGTCGTTCCGTTGTACGCGACAGCCGCGGGAGCAGGCGGAATCGGCGCGGGATTCGCGACCGGAGCACTCATGTGCTCTACGGTGGCAGCGGAGTTGGCCACACCATACATGATGGGGAAGTTCGGGTATCGCATAGTGCTGGCTGCTGGCCTTGCGCTCATCGGACTGCCATCGCTGGCGTTGATCCCCTTCTCCAGCATCGCAGCAATTCTGGCAATCTCTCTCGTTCGCGGAGTCGGGCTCGGTATAACCGTCGTGATAGGCAGCTCTCTCGTCGTGTGGTTCGCCCCCGCGGAGCGGCACAGTGAGGCGCTCGGGCTTTACGGTGTAGTTGCCGGCATACCAGCAGTGGTGGGCCTCCCCCTCGGCGTCTGGTTTGCCGTTCATCTGGGATATGCGCCAGTCTTCGTGACCGGCGCAGCGGTTGCAACTGTCGCGCTACCGGCGGTGTTGGGACTCCCTCGCCGCGAATCCGATCTGACAGAGCCGATCGGCTTTCTTCACGCACTTCGCGCACGGGAATTGAACAGGCCGGCGGTCATATTCGCGGTCACAGCCATGGCTGCCGGTGTCGTCGTAACATTTCTTCCGCTGGTGGTAACTCAGGCCGACGGAAACGTCGCTGCCGCCGGTCTTCTCGTGCAGGCTGTGTCGATGACGTTGATGCGCGGATGGGCCGGCCGGTACGGTGCGCGGCGCAACACGACATTGCTCAGGGCGGCTGTACTGATGAGCGCCGCAGGGATCCTTGCAGTGGCTGCAAGTAAGAACGCAGCCGTCGTGCTGGCGGCGATGGCGGTATTCGGCGGCGGTTTCGGCATTGCGCAGAACGCAAGCCTCGCACTCATGTTCGAGCGAGTCTCCAAATCCCGCTACGACGCTGTCAGTGCGTTGTGGAACGCCGCGTACGACACGGGACTAGGGGTCGGAAGCGCCGGGTTCGGCCTGCTTGCCGCTCGCAGTGGATATGGAACGGCGCTCGTGCTCACGGCTGCGGTGGTGGTTGTCGCGCTCATACCGGCACGACGCCTGGCGGCCAGCTAGAAAACCAGCGCGCCACCCTTGAATGCAGTCCACGGATCCAGCTTCAATGAATCCGGCTCCGTTCCTTCCACCCAGTACTCGGTATAGCGCCGATTCGGCGGCGTGAGCGGATTCGCCATCTGTCCTGTCGCGCGATCGAGTTCCGCGCTGATCACGCCGATAGGCGGCATCCAGTCGGTCTCGCGAGCCCCGCGTGCACTGAGATAGGCCGACACCATGCGGCCCCACACGGGGGCCGCGATCGCGCCACCCGCAGACGCACTGCCCATCGGCGTCGGCCGATCGAAGCCCATCCACACTCCCGCGACTATTCCCGGCGCGACACCGATGAACCACGCGTCGGTGTTGTCGTTGGTAGTTCCCGTCTTCCCTGCGACAGGTATGCTGGACGGCACGTACTTGCGCACCGCGGTCGCAGTTCCGCGATCAACCACATCACGCATCATGTCGCGCGTGACGAACGTTACGCGGGGATCGAGCGCCGGCGGCAGTGCGTGAACCGGCTGCGACATCACCACCTTCCCGCTTGGATCTTCCACTCTGTAAATGAACCTCGGCGTGACCGGCGTTCCGAGATTCGCGAAGGTCGTGTACGCGCTGACGAGATTCAGCGGCTGCACCGCCGATGCACCGATCGCGCTTGCCGGAACCGGGGCGATCGGCGAAGTGATTCCCATCCGCCGCGCGGTCGCAATGACGGAATCCATGCCGAGCTTCTGCCCCAGCTCGACTGCAACGATGTTGCGCGATTTGGCGAGCGCTTCGCGCATCGTGATCATGCCGAGGTAACGGTGATCGTCATCGTCGGGACGGTAGTAGCGACCGTTGGGAAGAAGGATCGCGATTGCAGTATCCGCGAGCATCGTCGTCGGTGCGAGACTGTCTGCAACCGCTGTAGCGTAGACGATCGGCTTGAACGAAGAGCCCGGCTGACGCATCCCGTCGATGGCGCGGTCGTACGAGCTGCGCGCGTAGTCCCGTCCGCCGACCAGCGCGCGTACGTCTCCGGTGTTCGGATCGAGAGCTACAACCGCTCCCTGCAGGTAATCCTTTCCGGACGCGATCGTCGGGTGCCTGTATCCCGGCCGCGCCTCTATTGCATCTGCTTCGGCGCGCAGTGCCTCGGTTGCAGCTGTCTGCATCAGTGGATCGATGCTCGTATAGATGCGATAGCCACCGGACATGACAGGAATCCCCGCGCGCGTTGCCTGGATGCGCACCACATCGACGAAGTACTGTGCGGGCGCCGGCATTCCCCAGTTGGGAGCAGTGACGAGCGGCGTGGCGCGCGCGCTGTTGAACTCCGATTGCGTTATGTAGTGCTGCTGCTGCATCAGCGCGAGAACCGTATTGCGTCGCTCGACCGTGCGCGCCGGATGCAGTACAGGATCGTATATCCCCGGACCCTTGGGCATAGCGGCGAGTGTCGCAGCTTCGGGAAGTGTCAGCTTGCTCGCCGATTTCCCGAAGTAGTGTTGCGCCGCGCTCTCGATTCCGTAGTATCCGTGCCCGAACGATATGACGTTGAGGTAGGCTTCGAGGATCTGTTCCTTGTTGTAGTGCTTCTCCATCTCGCGCGCAGCCTGCTGCTCGCGACGCTTGCGTTCCAGACGCGCGAGCGCCGACTGATCGCTGTCATTCCGGTTGATGATGTCCGGATGCATGTTCCCGACCAGCTGCTGCGTGATGGTGCTCGCGCCGCGCCGGTCGCCCATGATGTCGTCCTTGATCGCGCCGGCGATGCCGATGAGATCGACGCCGTTGTGTTGATAGAAGCGCTGATCCTCGACCGCCACGAACGCCTGGCCGACGTACTTCGGGAGCGTGCGGATCGATATGCTGGTGCGCAGTTCTCTGCCGATCTCGCCCACGAGCGTTCCGTCATTGGCGAAGACGAGCGAGGCCTGCGGAAGTGGGTCGATCCGCCACGGGTCGCCTGAACTGCTCTGGGCGCCCGCGCGCGGCACGGGCGTCGCAAGGAGCAGGAACGCGCTGGTCAGGACGATCCGCCGTGCGGCAAGGGGCATGCTTTCGAAGATAACCCTGCGTTCGTACACTTTGCGCCTATGTCCTTGCAGGACGGTGTGTTAGCTTCACACCCATGGGTTCCAATACAAATCCCCCGGAGTCGGTAGCAAGTGCCCTGGTGGCGATCCGTCGCCTGGTCCGGACCCTTCGAACGACTGCTGTTTCGGTCGAGCGGGAAACCGGCTTGAGTACCGCTCAAACGTTCGTTTTGCAA
The DNA here is from genome assembly GCA_035553335.1 of Gemmatimonadaceae bacterium. Lineage (GTDB taxonomy): Bacteria > Gemmatimonadota > Gemmatimonadetes > Gemmatimonadales > Gemmatimonadaceae > Fen-1247. Next base: position 1,234 of record DATNCZ010000294.1, on the reverse strand, counting down.
CTCCTGCTCGAAGCCCCTGCGGAGTCGATGAACGACCTCGCGGCCCGTACGTCCACGGACCAGAGCTCGGTCTCGGTGGTGGTCAGCCGACTCGAAGCCAAGGGGCTCGTTTCCCGTCTCAGCTCGGCCACTGACGCGCGGCGCACCCAGGTCGTCATAACGGCCGAGGGGACCGCACTCATGCGCCGCAAGCCACCGACGGTGCAGGAGCGACTCACCCGCGCACTCACGGCCATGCCTCCCGGCTCGCTCGGCCAGCTATCCAGTGAATTGAACAGCCTCGTCTCCCTGATGGGCGCCGATGAAGAACCCGCCACCCTGATCTTCGAAGATGACGCAGCCGGCAGCAGTTGAATCACAGCATACACCACCCTTCTACGACGTCGAACAACGCCGAACGCTGGTCATTTCCGGTCTTGCGATAATCGTTGGCGTGGGCGCTGTGGGAATCGCAAGACTCCTCATCGCCGCGATCGCGCTCGTCACCAACATCTCCTTCTTCGGCAGATTCACGGCGCGTAGCGTCTCTCCCGCCGACAACCACCTCGGCATCTGGGTGATGATCGTCCCGGTGATCGGCGGAGTCATCGTCGGATTGATGGCGCGCTACGGATCGGGAGCGATTCGCGGCCACGGCATTCCGGAGGCGATGGAGCAGATACTTACCAACGAGAGCAAGATCTCGCCGAAGATCACGGTGCTCAAGCCGTTGTCGGCCGCCATCGCAATCGGCAGCGGCGGACCGTTCGGCGCGGAAGGCCCGATCATAGCGACCGGCGGCGCGCTGGGATCGCTCGTCGGTCAGGTACTCCACACCACTCCCGACGAGCGAAAGACCCTGCTCGCCGCAGGTGCGGCTGCGGGAATGGCGGCGATCTTCGGCACGCCGGTAGCCGCTGTGCTTCTTGCAATCGAGCTGCTGCTGTTCGAGTACCGTCCGCGCTCGCTCGTTCCGGTCGCGCTCGCATCGGCGACCGCGACGGGAATCCGCATGGTATTCGAGGGCTCCGCCGGAGTCTTCGCGATGCCGCAGTTGACGCAGCCGAGTGGCGAGGCGTTGACGACGTATATGGTGTTGGGGGCAATCGTCGGCGTCGCCGCCGTCGGAGTAACCAAGTCGCTGTACTACATCGAGGAAGGTTTCGAGAAGCTTCCGATCCACTGGATGTGGTTCCCTGCCCTCGGCGCCGTCGTGGTTGGTATCATCGGATACTTCGAGCCGCGCACACTGGGC
>DATNCZ010000293.1:0-11771 GCA_035553335.1 Gemmatimonadaceae bacterium | reverse complement strand
GCCGGCCGATCGTTCAGTGGTGGAGCAACGGAGTACCCGAGCCCTGGGTGCCGGCGCCGAACAACGTTTCGGACTTCTTCAATACCGGCCGCACCTCCACGACCAACGTCGCGGTCACCGCTGCTGGCCCGCGCTCGGACGTCCGCATCAGCGCGACCAATCTGGACGTGAAGTCGATTTATCCGACCAACACGCTCCAGCGCCTCAATCTCAGCATGAACGGCGGTGCGCAGATAACGTCCAGGCTGAGCACGCGCGCGAACGTGCAGTACATCCAGGATCGGAATCAGAACCGTCCGCAGACGGGTTACAACGCCAACAGCGCGATCTTCAACCTCATGATCTGGGGCGGCCGCCAGCGCGACCTCCCGCACATGAAGAACTACATCAACCCCGACGGTACGCAGAACGGACCGAACCACACGACCACCAACAATCCGTACTGGGACGTGTACGCGGATCCCAATGCTGACACACGCGATCGCGTGATCGGCTCCGGCGACGTGACGTACAAGTTCAACAGCTGGTTGACCGGTATGGCCAGAACCGGAACCGACTGGCACCGCGACTGGCGCAAGCAGGAATACGCCAATGGCAACATCGGTGTCGATTACGCCGGCGGCGCGTTCTTCGAGCAGAATCTCTTCGTTCGCGAGACTAACAGCGACTTCCTGCTGACCGCGGAGAAGAAGCCGACGGGCAAGCTCGGAATGACGTTCAATTTCGGCGGCAACCGCCGCGACAACGCCAACAGCAATTACAACGACGGTACGCCGCACCTCGTAATTCCCGGCACGTTCAACATCGGGAACTCCGCGGTGACGCCCCTCGTCTCGTCGTTTGCGTCGTCTCGCCAGACCAACAGCTTGTACGGTCAGGCGCAGTTCTCGTGGGACAACTACCTGTTCCTGGACGCAACCGGCCGCAACGACTGGTCGTCCACGCTCCCCCAGGGAAACAACTCGTACTTCTATCCATCGGTGTCGGGCAGCTTCGTCTTCACCGACGCAGTGCCGGCCCTTCACCTGGGCGGATTGCTCTCGTACGGAAAGCTGCGCGCAAGCTGGGCGCAGGTCGGTAACGACGCGGATCCGTACCAGCTTGCGGTGACGTATTCGCCTGGCACTCCGTTCGGATCGATTCCGCGCTTCACCGTGCCGGATCAGATTCCGAACGCGAATCTCAAGCCCGAGCGCACGCGTTCATGGGAGACCGGCGCCGAGCTGCGATTCCTGGACGATCGCGTTTCGTTCGATGGATCGTACTACAACAAGCTCACGAGTGATCAGATCATTCCCGCTCAGATCACCTCGACCATCGGATACACATCGGCGGTCGTCAACGCAGGATCGCTGCGTAACCACGGTATCGAAGGCCAGCTCAACGTCACACCCATCAAGCGCGGCAGCTTCCAGTGGGATGTGACCGGGAACTACGCGAGAAACCGGAGCGAGGTCGTAAGTCTGTACAAGGGACTTCAGACCGTCGTGCTCGGCACCTACTGGGGACTCAGCGTCGAGGCTCGCGCGAATCAGCCTTACGGGACCCTGTACGGGAATCCGTATCTGCGGAACGCACAAGGCCAGTTGATCACGCTCAATGGCCTTCCGCAGATCGATCCGACACAGCGTGTGCTCGGACACTATTCGCCGAACTGGATCGGTGGCCTGCAGAACAAGTTCCACTATGGCCACTGGGATTTCAGCTTCCTCTTCGACACCAAGCAGGGCGGTCAGATCTTCAGCACCACCAAGATGTTCGGCGAGGAGTCGGGCGTGCTCAAGTCCTCGCTGCTCGGCCGCGAGACGGCTGAGACGCTCGCCGATGGCGGCGGACTGATCGTCAGTGGTGTGAATGCGGATGGAAGTCCGAATACGACGAAGGTTACATCACAGGCGTATTTCAACTCCCTGTTCCAGAACCACGAAGCCAACATAGTGAGTGCAACCTTCACCAAGCTGCGTGAAGTGAGACTCAACTACGAGGTGCCGCAGTCGGTGGCCAGCCGGTTCCGCGTCTCGGCGATGAACGTGGCGTTCGTTGGACGGAATCTGTGGCTCCACGCCGCGGCTCCGAACATCGATCCAGAGACTGCGTTCGACAACAGCAACGTTCAGGGAATCGAGTTCATCGGTGTCCCATCCACGAAGAGCCTCGGCTTTTCCGTCAACGTCACGCCGTGACCGCCACCCAATACTCACAGAATGAGATGAGCATATGAGACTCTCAACAACAATCGGCGTGACGTCCGCGCTTGCTCTTGCACTACTGGCAAGCGGATGCGACAACAGCGGCCTTACGGGAATCAACAAGAATCCGAACGCGCCAGGCAGCGTAACTCCTCAGTTCCTGTTCCCGACGGCCATTACGGACGTCGTCGGGCGCGCGCGCGGGGGAAGCTTCGATCTGACGCTCACTTCGCTCTGGGCGCAGCACATCGCAATGGACCGTTTCACGGACGAGGACACGTATTCGATTCGTCCGGACAACATCAACGGATACTGGTCCGGTTTTTACGCTGGAGGTCTGCAGGATCTCGCGACGATTCTCGCGCACACGAGTCAGAAGGACAGTGCGAACATCGTCGCTCCAGCGCTCGTGATGAAGTCGTGGACGTTCGGAATCATGACCGACATATGGGGTGACATCCCATACTCGCAGGCCAACAAATCCGACCCTTCGGCACCCCCGCAATACGACGCCCAGAAGGACATCTATGCGGGAATACTCGCCGACCTCAAGACGGCCAGCGACATCAGCGCACCCGGCGGTGCGAATTATGGAACCGCCGATCTGATCTACAACGGCGACGCGACGAAGTGGAAGAAGTTCGCCAACTCGTTGCGCCTGCGTTATGCGCTGCGCCTGTCCAAGGTCGATCCGACCACGGCACAGACGCAGGTCGCGGCGGCGATCGCAGCCGGCGTGTTCACATCGAACGCCGACAACGCGCTGCTCAAGTGGCCTGGTGACGGCACGAACAACAATCCGATCTACGCCAACTTCGTGACGCGCGACGACCAGCACATGAGCCAGACGCTGGTGAATATCCTGAAGAGCCTGTATATCTCGATCGGGCCGACGCCGGCAGATACGGTGTTCGATCCCCGTCTCGCGGTCTACGCCGACCCGATAATCTCGAGCCCGAGCAAGAAGCTCTACGTCGGTGCGCCGAACGGATTGCAGGACGATGCTGCAATCGCGATCGGGATCAACAACACATCGCGCGTTGGAATTGCATATCGCGGCAAGGCGACTCCATCGATCCTGATGGCGTACTCCGAAGTGTTGTTCGATGAAGCAGAAGCAGCCGCGCGTGGCTGGGCACCGGGCGATCCCGCTGCGCTGTACAACGCCGGTATTCAGGCGTCGATGCAGTACAACGGAATCGCGGACAACGTGACAGCGGCGTACGTCGCCTCGCCTCGTGTTGCGTACTCGCCGGCAACCGGTCTGCAGCAGATTGCGCTGCAACGCTGGATCGCCCTATTCTCCGAAGGAACGGAAGCATACAGCACCTGGCGCCGCACTGGCGTGCCGGATCTCAAACCCGGTCCGGCCGCGATCACGTCGCCGCAGGTGGTGCCACGCCGCCTGACCTACCCGGTGTCGGAGCAGTCATTCAACAATGCCGCATTGCAGGCGGCCAGCGCCGCGCAGGGCGGAGCAACGCTGAACGGCCGCATTTGGTGGGACAAGCCGTAGTATTGATCATGACAGCGAGCCGGGGACGGTGTTTCACCGTCCCCGGTTTGCGTAATGGAGAGTTTTCCGCATGAAAGCACGTATCTGGCTCGGTGCAGGAATCGTTGTCGCTGGATTGACGGCGCTCGTCTCGATCGGAAATGCCCGTCCGCAGGGGCCAGGTCACTCCGACCCCAGCCGCTACGGCCACTCCGACCGTGTCGAGCGTCACATGCTTCCTGCGGTCTCCACTGGACCGATGGCGCCCGTGTGGAGTCCGGACGGACGCTGGATCGCCTTTTCCATGCGCGGTGACATCTGGAAGATTCCAGCCGAGGGCGGTGAAGCGATCGCGCTCACCTCCGGACCCGGTGACTACTTCGAGCCCGCGTGGAGTCCGGACAGCAAGCGCATCGCGCTATCGATGGACACCGGCAACGCCAATCTCGACATCGGCATCGTGAGCGTCGATGGCGGGACGGTGCAGCGCATCACTACCGATTCGGCGGTGGACGTCGAGCCCGTTTGGAGTCACGACGGAAAGAGTATCTACTTCGTAAGTCCGCGCGGGCCGGGACGCGGCGAGTCGTTCCACATCTACCGGCACGATCTCGCGAGCAACACCGATGAGCAGGTCGTCGCCGGAATCCAGCCCTCTGTCTCTCCCGATGGGAATCAGCTGGCTTACGTTGCGCCACAGCGCGGGCGTCTTGGCAGCGGTGGCATCTGGGTGAAGCAGCTTCCGTCGGGCGAGCCGCGTCTCGTGCATTACGAGGAGAGCGAGTACCGGATGCGGCCAGTCTGGACTCCGGATGGCACTTCGCTGATGTACGTGTCGGATGAAGGCGGAAGCAACGACGTGATGATCGTTCCGGTCGCTGGTGGAAATCCCGAGCGTCTCACGGCCGATGCGCGCGACGAGTACGAGCCGTCGCCAAGTCCGGACGGTAACAGGTTTGCGTTCGTGTCGAATCGCGCCGGCGCAACGGTGCTCTACACCGCCGGCATTGGCGGCGGGCCGTTCTCGTCGTGGACGGCAGTGCCGATCCGCGGTCGCAAGCCGGTGGTCCCGAACGGACGGGTTCATGTCACCGTCCTTGGCCCCGATGGCAAACCGACGCCGGCACGCATCTACATAACGGCCAGCGACGGACGCGGCTACGCGCCGGAAGGCGGCTTCCAACGCTCCATCGCCGCGACAGGAACGCAATACTTCCAGACGACCGGTACGTTCGACGTCGACGTGCCCGCTGGACAGACGCAGATCGAAGCTCTCAAGGGCTACGAATACCGTCCGTCATCGCTGAAGCTCGCTGTGACGGCCGGCGGAACGAAGAGTGCAACGATCCGGCTAGCCCGCCTTGCAGATCTTCCGGCGCGCGGCTGGTACTCCGGCGACACGCACATCCACGATCTGCACCAGGGACGTTTCGGTCTCACCCATCAGACGTTCTTCGACGAGCTGCGCGCGGAAGATCTGCACGTCACCAACGCGCTGATCCACATGGACGGTACGCGCCTCATGGGTCGATGGGATGATCTGACGGGAAAGCCAAGCTCCTTGTCGACACCGCAGTACATCCTGCAATACGCCGAAGAGTTTCGCGGTCTGCTGGGACACATCTCGATACTCGGCATCAAGCGCTTCATCATGCCACTCACGGGTGGAGTGCCCAATACGTCCTACGCCCAGCCCACTCTCGACGCGATGTACATCGATTCGGCGCACGCGCAGGGCGGCATCGCCGGATTTCCGCACCCGTATTACTCGCTCGTGAAGACGCCAGCGCAGGCCGCAAGCACGCTGATCCCCGTCGACGCTGCACTCGGCAAGGGTGATTACTACGACATAGGTGCGGTGTGGTCGGACGAGTATTCGTCAGCGGAGATGTATTACCGTTTGCTGAACTGCGGATTCCGAATTCCGGCAACGTCCGGCACGGATAACTTCTCCGACGTCTGGCGTGATCCACCGCCCGGAACCGACCGTACGTACGTGCATGTGAAGGGTCCGCTGACTCTTGCCAACTGGTTCGCTGGAATCAAGGCAGGCCACACTTTCGGATCGACGGGTCCGCTGCTGTTCCTCGACGTCGCCGGCCACGAGCCGGGCGACGAGATCGCGCTCGCATCCAGCGCCGCGCGCACGCTCAAGGTGAGCGCCAACGCAGTGTCCATCGCACCGATGTCGCAGTTGGACATTCTGGTCAACGGCAAGGTCGTGCGCAGCATCACGCCGTCGAACGCGGCGGATTCGCTCAAGCTGGTGTTCAGCGATACGGTTGCGATTCCTGAAGGAGGATGGATCGCGGCGAGAGTGATCGGCCCGTCATCGCGCTACATAGGTGATGGTTATTCGTTCGCGCAGACGAGTCCCGTGTACGTCGTTCGCGGCGGACATCAGTACATCTCGGCCGAAGATGCACACTTCCTGGGAGAAGCTGTGGACGCCGTATGGACGAAGGAAGAACACGCACCCTGGCGTACGGACGCGGAGCGCGATCGTTTTCACGACGCGATCGTGCGCGCACGCGCGGTGTATCAGCGGCTCGAGGATCAGGCGAAACGGTAGGGTCGTGCGGCCTGGTCCCCGCTTCCGCGGCGGGGCAGGGGGCGGCGTGCCTTGGACGGGATGACGGGATTCGACTCGCGTGGCTTTCGAGTCAGATGAACGACAACCCTTCCATCTTGCGCGCCGTCACTCCCAACACCGCGCACGCCGACGCCATGACGTCAACAGTGCGACGCACCGGTCCCTGAATTGGCCGATTCGTAATGAACGGCACCAGCATGTGCTCCCTGTGCAACGCACCGTGCGACGATACGTGTGGAATCGGCTCGTAGTGCGCACGAAAATCCCAATCCGGAGCTGCGGACAGTATCATGTCGCCACTTCGCGAGCACGACGAGATGCGCGCTATCTGTACTATCGAATCAGGATAGAAGCCGCCAACCGTTGCATCGAATGCGTCGCTCTCGCTCATGTCATCGCGCTCGCCGATTCCGAGGGGATCGCCCGTTACGGGGCGGTACGCGTATCGCGCGCCGTCCCACGAGACGACGGCACGGCCCCGGTCGCTCGTGCGCACCTCGCAGGACGTGGGCGATAGCGGCAGCAACATGACGTCCACCGATGGTCGGCCAAGCAGCATGTCTGCGACACGATCCCACTCGCCGCTGAGCGATGGCCAGAAGCTCCGCGTTCGGCTCTTGAGCCCTGTATAGATGTGGGCCATTGCGTTGCCACTCACGGCTACCGCGATCTGCGCGCCACGCCGTACGGTCCACGGATGCGCCACCACCTTGAAACCAAGCGACGCCGTAACACCCGCGAGATCCTCGTGTGTCCTGACGGGCGAGTGCCCATGATCGCTCACGATCCACAGATGCGTCGAATCCCAATTGCCGGCGCGCTCAGCGTCCGCGCGAATTCGCCCGCACACGTCATCCACGACCCGCATTGCATCGTGCACCATGGGCGAGTCATGGCCGAACGCGTGCGACGCCTTGTCTATTCCAGTGAACGCGGCAAACGCGAACTCGGGCCGCTCATCCCGGACGCGTTGCACGAATCTGTCGCCAATGCTGCGATCGATGTCCAGCCAGCCGGAAACCCGGCCGCGAAAGTGTGTGATCGCGGTGCGCGCGACGAACGCTATGCCGCTCCCGATCTGCCTGGACGGCGGCAGTCCGCGCCGAATGACGCTCAGCGCGCCGATGCTCGAATCGGAAAGCTCGAACATTGTCTCGGCGTCCTCGGCCAGATCGCCATCCAGAAAGCGGCACTGCGGCCCGATATAGCTGCGCGCGTAGCTCGGCCATCTGCACGTCGAGTGGGCGCGATCGTACCATCTGAGGCCCGGCAGGCCGACGGAGCCGGGATGCTGGCCCGTGAGGAATGGAGTGTACGCCGGTCCTGTAACCGAAGGGAACGCAGTAGTGACCGTGTGGAATCCACCATCGTCGGCAAGTCGTGCGAGCGCGGGAAGCTCGCGAGATTGCAGCGCCGCGCCCAGTACATCCGGGCGTGCGCCGTCGGCAAGCAGAATTATTACAGAGGGAGAAGGGGGCACTAGATTCGGTTATGGCAAAAACTGCAGCCAGACAATCTACGAAGACCAAGAAGCGCGCCACACCGACGCTTGTTCGGGATCCCGTCTCTACGGAGCCCCTTCCTACGAAGCCCGCCAAGGCGCCAAGGACCGCTTCGGGCAAGCGGGTGAACCCGCAACTGCTCAAGCAGGCGAGCAAGACTGCACTGGAGGGCACCAAGGAGCGTACCGAGGCCGGCCACAGGATGGCGGGGCGGATGCCTCCATCCCAGGTGACTCCGCAGCGTCAGTCCGGTGCCACGCGTAAGATCGACGAGTCGATCCGCGATACGCCTGAGTACGTCTCGGCTTCCAGTGTAACCGAGGACGAGAAGCTGCTCCAGGCGCCACGCTCCGCGGAGGAGGACTATACCAAGACCGATCCGTGGCGCGTCATGCGCATTACCGCAGAGTTCGTCGAGGGAATGGATGCGCTCGCGGATGTGAGGCGCGGCGTCGCGATATTCGGCTCCGCGCGCACCGCGCCCGACGATCCGATGTACCAGGCGGCTGAAGAGACCGGCCGCCTGCTCGCCGAGGCCGGCTTCACGGTTGTGACCGGCGCTGGACCGGGCGTGATGGAAGCGGCGAACAAGGGTGCGAAGGAAGGCGGCGGACACTCGGTCGGCTGCAACATCGAGCTCCCATTCGAGCAGGGTGCGAACCCGTACGTCGATACGCTCGTGAACTTCCGCTACTTTTTTGTGCGCAAGACGATGTTCGTGAAGTACTCCAACGCGTTCGTCATCTTTCCCGGCGGATTCGGCACGCTCGACGAGATGTTCGAGGCGATAACCCTGATCCAGACCGGCAAGATCTATCAGTTCCCGGTCATTCTGTTCGGTCGCGCGTACTGGGCCGGACTCGTGCGTTGGCTTCAGTCGAAAGTACTGGTCGAGCGCAAGATTTCGCCCACGGATCTGGATCTGCTCATACTGACCGACGACCCGCGCGAAGTAGTGGCCACGATTTCGCAGGCGTATGTCGCCGAGACGCGCACGGTGGAGCGGCGCAGAATCGGACCGCCCCATGCAGTAGGCAAGTAGTAATTTCGCAATCAATTCAAACGTGACTACGATGACCGACAAGCCTTCCACTTCACCGATCACTGCGTTCGTCCGCGAGCACTTCCGTCACTTCAATGCCGCGACGGTCATAGACGCCGCAGACGCGTACAGCAAGCATCTCGATAGCGGTGGCAAGATGCTCGTCACGCTCGCTGGTGCGATGAGCACCGCAGAGATCGGAAGGTCGCTCGCCGACATGATCCGGCAGGACAAGGTACACGCGATCAGCTGCACGGGTGCGAACCTCGAAGAAGATATCTTCAACCTCGTGGCGCACGACTATTACGAGCGCGTTCCGCACTACCGCGATCTCACTCCGGCAGACGAGCACGCGCTGCTCAGCCGCCACATGAATCGCGTCACCGATACGTGCATTCCCGAGATGGAGGCGATGCGCCGCATCGAGAGCGTGGTGCTGGAAGAGTGGGTAGCGGCAGATCAGAAGAAGGAGCGCTTCTTCCCGCACGAATTCATGTACAAGATCCTTCGCAGCGGAAAGCTCAAAGGCGAATATCAGATCGATCCCAAGAATTCGTGGATGCTCGCGGCGATGGAGAAGAATCTCCCGATGTTCGTTCCGGGCTGGGAAGACTCCACACTCGGCAACATGTACTCCGGACACGTGATTACCGGCGACGTGAAGAACGTCCACACGGTTCGCACCGGCATCGAGTACATGATCGAGCTCGCAGATTTCTACACCAAACTCACCAAGTCCACGTCCCTGGGATTCTTTCAGATCGGCGGCGGAATAGCCGGCGACTTTCCGATCTGCGTGGTTCCCATGCTGCACCAGGATCTGCAGCGGCCGGAAGTGCCGCTGTGGGGCTACTTCTGCCAGATCAGCGATTCAACTACCAGCTACGGATCCTATTCCGGCGCCGTCCCGAACGAGAAGATCACCTGGGGCAAGCTCGGCATCGACACACCCAAGTACATCATCGAGAGCGACGCATCGATCGTCGCCCCCCTGATGTTCGCGATGATCATGGGGCAGTAACCGATGCAACCTGTCGCGCGCACCTTCATCGCACTCGGTAGCATCAATGCCGCGCTAGCCGTAATCCTCGGCGCATTTGGAGCCCATGCGCTCAAAGCGCGGATCTCGCCGGAGATGTTGTCCGTGTATCACACTGCGTCGCAATACCATTTCTATCACGCGCTCGGCATGTTGCTCATTGGCGCGCTCGCAAGCCAGTTTCGGACTTCTGGGGCGCTGCAACTTTCGGGGTTCCTGATGCTCGCCGGCATCGTACTGTTCTCCGGCAGCCTCTACATTCTCGCGGTAACGGGCGTTACCTGGCTCGGTGCGGTCACACCGTTGGGCGGTGTGGCATTCATCGCCGCGTGGGCCGTCCTGGCCTACGCCGCGATGCGCGCGACCGTCTAGCCGGACTTCCGTCCCGCCGCGTCACCGGCGGCGAGAGTCTGCTCCAGACGAGTCAGCAACTCCCCCTGCGCAGCGTTGATTCGCCCGCGCGCCGCTGCCAGATCGAACCAGCCGCAACGATCCACTTCCGGAAAGGTGATCATACGACCCGATCCGCGCGGCCATTCGGTTGTCATGCTGTTGCTGACAATCGTCTCCGGATCCGCGTCTCCCTCGAACGCCCATGCATGCACGATCTTGCCCGCGCGCTGCCGGATGCTGCCCAGATCGATGAACGGGCCCTCGGGCGCGATGCCGGTCTCTTCCTGAAATTCTCTGCGAGCAGCGTCCAGGATTGCCTCGCCCGCCTCCACGCCACCCTTGGGGATCGTCCACGCGCCGTCGTCCCGGTTTGCCCAGAACGGACCACCCGGGTGCGCCAGGAAGAATTCGAGCGCGGCCGACCCTGCGCCGCGCCGAAACAGAAGTAGTCCCGCACTGAGGTTGGGGCGGCGACCCTGTGGACTCATGAGGGGTTGGATGGTTTGATAGGTGCGTAGGATGACAACAGTTCGATTGCGAAGCCAGGCCGCGCTCCGTCGTAATCTATATATCTACGCCCCGCTGTATTCATTTGGTCCGCGTATCTGTACTACGCACTCACTCCGTGCTACTGCGCTCTCGGGGCGAACAGTAACTGCATCGCGTCGCCGTCCGCCAGGAATCCATGCCTCTCGTACATCGCGCGCGTGCGGATAGTCGGCCAGAGAAAAACGGCATGAACCTGCCTTCGCGCGCTCCACTCCAGAACCTGGGACAGCATGCTGGACCCGATACCCCGCCCACGTGCGGCCTCCAGTACGAAGAAGTTGGTTAGATACGCATGTTCTTCCGGCTCGTCGGTCGGAGTCGGGATCTTTTCAACTAACTGAATCCAGACGTTCCCGATCAGCTGGTCGCCGTCTTCAGCGACCCAGCAATACCAGCGACCGTCACCCAGCCGCTCCATCATCCACGACCGGCAGCGCTCGACAAAATCCGGCTCGTCTTCGATGGGCTCCGAGAGATTGGAGCGAAAGTCGTAGCGAAGCTGGGCCAGCCGTGCGACGTCGTCGCGGCTTGCATGCCTTATCTGGTAAGCCATCCGATCGGTTTAATTGATGATCTGTGGATCCCGCTGCCCCTCAGCGCCGGCTTGCCAGCGCGAGCCGAAGTCCGAGTCCGATGAATATCACGCCCGTGATCTTGCGCAGTATATCGGCCGACCGGCTGTTGGTGCGCACACGTTCCGCCGCGTGACTCGCGCCGAGCGCGACGATCGCGTTGACTGCAGTACCGGACGTGTCGAAGATCAGGCCGAGCACGACGATCTGGGCCGCCGCACTTCCGCGTGCGGGGTCGACGAACTGTGGCAGGAACGCGAGGAAGAAAAGCGCGACCTTTGGATTCAGAATGTTGGTGATCGCACCCTGACGAAAGATCGTCGCGAGAGATGCGCGCGCGACCTGTCGTGTTGCGGCCGGTGCGTGCTTCGCGAATGCGCGCACACCCAGGTACATG
>DATNCZ010000292.1:0-2228 GCA_035553335.1 Gemmatimonadaceae bacterium | reverse complement strand
GCAATCAGTCGCTCCACTTCCGCACGTGCTGCGGGGACAGCGACCGCTGGGCGATCGTACGCGATCTCCAGGTCATCTATTGCATCGGGCAGGACGGCGTCGGGAGCAACGAGCACACGAATAGCCCCGTCGCCCGTAGTGAATTCCGGGCAGACGCCGTGGTGCAGCAAGAATTGACGTGATATGCCTGCGGGCAACGTCGGTACGACGTCCGCCTCGCTCGCGCCGTCGCGACGCGACTCGGCACCGAAGTCGTTAGACACGACAGGCGCCGCCGTGCCGGCCGACGGCTCACCGGATGCGATTTCGAATGGGGGGGCACGCATGACCCGCGAGCCTAGCGTGACCAACGAGAGCGCGCAATCATCGAACATGACCGGCGCCATCACTCAATCTGACATCTGGTCATCCGCCGGTCGCGACCGACTAACGCTCTCCTTCTATCCGAGCCGCGGTCGTCGACGCGAACGCCGCTGAGAACAGATGACTCGCCGTCTTCACGGCCCCGCGATCGCGCAAGTCTGTCGGAGTCATGCCCGTATACCGCATGAGCTGACCGCGCAGTGCGCTACCGGACCCGAATTGAAACTCGAGGGCGATCGCATCAACGTGCCGGCTAGGCTCATCCAGCCGCCGCGCCACCGACAACAGGCGCGCCCACGCGATCAATGCACGCGGACTCGGCAATCCAGCTCGTTTGAGTTTGCGGGCGAGCGCTTCGGGGGAGATGTCGAATGCCTCTGCCAACGCGGCCACCGTCACGCTTTCTCTGTCCACGCGTTGCAGGCACCAGCGTAGCATTGCAATCACGAGAGGATGAACTTCCGAACCGATCGAATCATGCAACTCGCTTGTTGCGCTCTGTTCTCGTTCGCCACCTAGTATCTTTTCGCGGACTGTCGCAACCGGCTGAAGGTCGAAGAGAACTATTCCTGTCGGGCTGCACCTGCCCAGGTACATCACGTCATCGAATGCCTCGGGCGTAAACGAGGTGCAAATCAAGACTCGAACAGCTGCGTGGGCGCTTCGCGCCGCGCGGATGTGGTCAGCGACGAGAAAACCACGCGTGTCGCGACGTTCGAGGAGCACTGCGGTGGGGCGTGCATAGGTCATGGCTCGGAGGAAATCCCGCTCGTCGGGTACGTTGCGCAACTCGGCGTGACCCGCGAGCGCTTGCGACACCAATTGGTGGCAGCGCGAGTTGCGGATCATCGCGATGACAGAGCGCATTGACTGTTGTGGTGGGCCGGAAAACCAGGCGGGAAGAACGACGTGAACTACGCCGAGAAAGTGCGGAGATATTTAACTGCGGGCCCTGATGTTAGCACTTCGCGCGCGTGGCGCAATACGCAGAGGGTCAGCTGTCAGCTTGCGGGCTCATGCGTGCGCTGCAGAGTCGCGCGCCGCCTAACTCAGGTCCGGGCCATTCTCCGGAACACTCGGTGACGCCCCAGGCGGCCGGAGGCGGCGCAGCACCGCGACGCACGCCGCCAACGAGAATCGCCTTGAGAATTGCTACTTGAGAATTGCTATCGGAAGGCCGAACAAGACGCCGAGCACGGCGAGCCCAGTCCACCAAGTGAGCGCCACAGCAGGACCGTCGCGCAGTATCGCGACCGGCGGCAACGCGACACCGAGCGTAAAAGCCATGGAATCGCTACCGCGCCTCCCGATCAAGCGACCGATATGCGTTGGCCCTGCGGCGCGCCACATTCGCGCAGGGAACACGGCGATCTATCGCCACCCCAGCGCGGGCGCGACGTGCGTCAGGATCGACTCGATCACGTGCGCATTGTATTCGACGCCCAGTGTGTTGGGCACCGTCAGGAGAAGGGTGTCGGCCTCGGCGATGGCCTCATCGCCCCGCAGCGCTTCGACCAACTCGTCAGGCTCGGCCGCATACGACCGGCCGAACACGGCCCGCATGTTGTCGAGAATCCCGATCTGATCGCTGCTCTCGTCGCGACCGAAGTAGGCGCGATCCTGATCGTTCATGAGCGCAAAAATGGACCGAGACACCGAGACGCGCGCCTCGCGCGTATGCCCGGCATCGGTCCAGGCTTGCCGGAAGATGCGGATCTGGCGGGCCTGCTGGACGTGAAACGGCTCGCCCGATTCGTCTTCCTTGAGGGTGGAGCTTTGCAGGTTCATCCCGTGCTGCGCGGCCCAGATCGCAGTCGCGTTAGACGCCGATCCCCACCAGATGCGATCACGCAGGCCGGGGGAAT
>DATNCZ010000291.1:0-10232 GCA_035553335.1 Gemmatimonadaceae bacterium | reverse complement strand
GTGTGCCAGTGACTGCGCCGTGACCTTCGCCGACCGATCGAACGGGCATGATCGACAGCGGCTCCTGCCCTGGCGGAACCCGACGATGACCTCGATGGTGCGGGCGACGCGCTTCCTGGGGTTCGGCCTGGTCGCTATGCTCGCGGTCGGATGCGCAATTTTGCCTCCGGGGGCAGACTTTCCGAAGACGAAGGCAATCGCGCTGGCGCACCCCGAACAGACGCGGCTCGGCCGACAGTTCGATGGCGCGGCGCCGGCGCACGGCGGGAAATCCGCATTTCGCCTGCTGTCGGTGGGGGTCGACGGCTTCCTGGCCCGGGCGCAGATGATCAATGCGGCCGAACGGACTCTGGATCTCGAGTATTTCATCTTCCGGCAGGACGAGACCGGCCAGTTGCTGACCGACGCCTTGTTGCGCGCGGCCGACCGCGGGGTGCGGGTGCGCGTGCTCGTCGATGACGGAGACACGCTCAAAGGCGATGAACAGATCGCGGCCCTGAGCGCTCATCCGAACATCGATATCCGGATCTTCAATCCGTTCGTCTATCGGGGCCACGCCGAACTGTTTCGCGCCGTCGAATTTGCGTTCAACGCGTCGCGGCTCGATTACCGGATGCACAACAAGCTGCTGGTCGTCGATAACGCGATCGCCCTCGTCGGTGGACGCAATATCGGAGACCAATATTTTCAGGTCGACCCTGACTCGCAGTTCGGAGATGACGATGTCTTTGCGGCGGGTCCGATCGTCAAGGCCCTCTCCAAGACTTTCGACGATTTCTGGAACAGCGCTCTCGCGATCCCCGTCGCGGCACTCGGCGACGGAAAGCACTCGGACGCGGCGCTGAACGCCTACCGCAGGACGCTGGACGAACATCGACGGCAGTTGAAGGCGGACGGGACCGACTATGCGAGCCGGGTCGCAAGCGGTGAGCCACTGGCGGGAATGCTGTCCGGCAGGTTGCCACTCGTGTGGGCGAACGCGCAAGTCGTCTACGACAGCCCAGACAAGAAAGAAGTCGAAAACGGGGAGATCGTCGGGAAGTTGATGCACCGCACCGTGGCCGACGCCGCGGCGGCGGTGCGATCGGAACTGCTGATGGTTACGCCGTTCCTCATCCCGGGAAAAGATGGAATGCAGCTGTTTACGGACCTGCGCAAGCGCGGCGTTCGCGTTCGCATCCTGACCAATTCCCTGGAGTCGACGCCGGAGCTCGTGGCTCAATCCGGTTACATGCAGTATCGCATCCCGTTGCTCGAGGAGGGCGTGGAGCTCTATGAAGTTCGCGCATTGCTGGGCAACGCCAGGGGCAGCGGCGAGTCGTCGGCGGCAACCCGGTCCGGGAATTACGCATTGCACGCGAAGCTGTTCGTGTTCGACCGCGAACGACTGTATATCGGGTCGATGAACTTCGACCAGCGCTCGCACCACCTCAACACCGAAGTCGGCCTGATCATCGACAGTCCGGAGCTGGCGCGCCAGACCGCGGCGCGCTTCGAAGCGATCGTGGTTCCTGCAAACAGCTATGCGCTGGCGTTGCGCAAGGATCCGACGGGCGGGCCGCCGGAACTGCTCTGGCGCACCCGGGAAGACGGAAAGGACATCGAGTACGACTCGGAGCCCGCGCGAAGCCCCTGGCAGCGATTCAAGGTTGACTTGTTTTCGCTGCTCCCGCTGGACAAAGAGCTCTGAGCGCCTGCGCCAGGGTCGCCGCGCGAGGAACGCGACATGGAGCTTTCTTCGCCGCGCCCATGAGACCGATCGCGGCCCGTTCGGTACTGTTTGCGATCGCACTGGCGAGTTTCCCCCCCGTTGCGCTCGCCGCTCCCCCGGATTCCCGGGACATCGCCGTTGCCATCCATCGCGACGGCGAAGCCTACGTAGTCGACGTAGCCTTTTCCGTCGATGCGACCCTGCAGGAAGCATGGAGCGTTCTGACCGATTACGACCACATGTCGGAGTTCGTCTCCAACCTGACCATGAGCCGTATCATCCATCGTGCGAGCGACAGCCTCGAGGTGGCTCAGACGAGCCACCTGAAGATCGGATTTATCGACCTGAAGTTCGACACCGTGCGGAAGGTCGAATTCGTGCCGCTGCAGGAGATTCGATCGAAGCTCGTTCGAGGCGGCATGAAGAAGTCGGCCTTCACGACCCGCCTCGCCGCGGAAGGCGACATGACGCGGATCACCAATCACGGACGATTCATACCCGATCGTTGGATCCCGCCGCTGATCGGGATCCCCATGCTCGAGGCGGAGACCCGGAAGCAGTTCGCCGAGCTTCGCGCCGAGGTTCTACGACGCGAGGGCTCCAGGAGCACGAACCCTGAGTAGCGCACGCCGGTTGTGGTTGCAAGCTCAGTGCGGCGTCGTGGACGGCATTCGCTCGCGTCAACAATCTGTTCGATCGCAGCCATTGCGGCGCGGTCATCGTCAATGATTCGAACGCCCGCTACTTCGAACCCTCGCCGGGTCGCAACGGGTTCGTCGGCGCCAACGTGAACGTCGCGCTCT
The DNA here is from genome assembly GCA_035553335.1 of Gemmatimonadaceae bacterium. Classification (GTDB taxonomy): domain Bacteria; phylum Gemmatimonadota; class Gemmatimonadetes; order Gemmatimonadales; family Gemmatimonadaceae; genus Fen-1247. The sequence continues at coordinate 7,718 of DATNCZ010000291.1, read as the reverse complement.
AGACGCTCGCCTGCGCCCCGCCGCTCGAGGCAATGCGCTGCCGACACGGCTGCACCGCGCCGCGCAGCTGCGCGCCCCGCAATTGCATGGCGCCACGCCCGCCGAACCGCTCGTGCTGAACCGCTTCGCCGCGATTCGCATGCTGCCGACCCGCGGTGCGACGAGGACCGGATGGTGATCCGCCAGCTCGGCGCCGGTCATGTTCGTGACGATGCGCATGGTCGCCAATCCCGCGATCATGGGGAAGTTTGTCCTGGGCCGCCGTCCGGCGCTGCTTGGGCTGCTGACGCTCGACTGCAGAGGCCTCGCGTGAAGAGCGGGCCGTTACTGAGTCTCGACGTCGCCCGGAGTCCCGCCACCAGGCGCGGTGTCCGAAACCGCGTGATCCATTGCGGCAGGCCGCTCACTCCCGTAGATGCTTCGCGCCTGATGACTGTCCGGACGACGCGACACATAGGGTGGGGTCGGACCAAGCCGACGCAAAGATCGGCCGCTGGTATCGGCGGCGTGGACGCGAGGGCCGCGCATGCCCGGCGCGCCGATTCCAATGTGCGGTATCGTACCGACAAGGCGTCCCGCAAAGTGCAGCATTGCATTTCGCCATGGATATTCGCACCATCCGCGCGCTGGTCATTGGCAACGACGCTGCTACCGTCGCGACCATTCGTGAGGCCCTCGAGCAGCCCGACAACGCCGCACTATCGATCGCCTGGGTTCGGAGCCTCGCTGCCGGAGTCGAGCGTCTGGGCGACGCAAGCATCGACATCGTTCTTCTTGACCCTTTGCTCCCGGACAGCCAGGGCATCGATTCCTTCGACGAAATCCTGTTGGCGGCACACGGTGTTCCGATTGTGATGGTGACTTCGCGCGCCGGCGAAGACGTCGCCCGGCTTGCGGTTCACCGCGGGGCGATGGATCGTGTGCTGAGGGAGCACATCGACCGCTCCTCCTTTCCCGCCAGATTGCGACAAGTGCTCGAGCGCGCGGCGCTGGACGATGTGCTTCGCGTGCAACGCAGGCGTGCCGAGGACACGCTCGATTCGATTGTCGATGCCGTCATCGGTATCGACAACGATGGCGAGGTGACCTACATCAATCCGGCCGCGGAGCAGCTGACGCGCTGGTCGCGCGAGCTGGCGATCGGCCGCGTGTTTTCCGACGTGTGCCGGATCATTGACCGGGACGCGCGCGAGCCCGCTCCGATTCCGCCGGGCCTCGCGACGGGGCGCCTTCGGACGGCAAGCCTGTCTGGGAACTCAGTTCTCGTGATGCGTGACGGGGATGAGATTGCGATCGAAGGTTCCATCGCCCCGATTCGCGACCGGGAAGGAAAGAAAACCGGCACGGTTATCGTCTTCCGCGACGCAACCGACGCGCAGATCAAGAATTTGAAGCTGTCTCGGTGGGCACAGTACGACGTCGTAACTGATTTGCCGAACCGGATGCTGTTGGAGGATCGTCTCAACCAGGCGATCTCCTTGGCCAGGCGCCATGGCACTCGGGCAGCGGTCCTCGTTGTCGGCCTCGACCGCGTGAAGTACCCCAACGACTCCACGGAGCAGGAGATCGGCGACGCGCTGCTCCGGGAGGTGGGCAAGCGACTGGTCGCGACGGTTCGTCGCTCCGATACGGTGAGCCGGCAGGGCGGCGACCAACTCGTGGTCGTGCTGTCCGAGATCGATCATCCGCAGAATGCGGCGCGGCACGCTGAAAGGATTCACGCTGCGCTGTCAGCGCCGTACGTCGTTGCGCCGCGCGATCTGCGCATCGATGCGAGCATCGGTATAAGCATTTTCCCCGACGATGGGCAGGATGCGGAAACGCTGATCAAGGGGGCCGATGCCGCGATGCGCCATGCTCGGCAAAGCGGACGCAACATGTATCGGCTCTTCAAGCCCGATATGTACGTCCGGCTATTCGAGCGGCAACTCCTCAAAGGACACCTGCAGCGGGCCCTGGACCGCGGGGAGTTCGTGCTGCATTACCAACCGACGGCGAATCTCGAGACCGGTGCGATTACCGGGGCGGAAGCCCTGATCCGATGGCCGCATCCGCAGCGTGGCCTCCTCGGTCCGGCGCAGTTCGTTCCGGTTGCAGAAGAGTGTGGTCTGATCGCGCCGATTGGCCAATGGGTCCTGCATGAGGTCTGCCGGCAGGCTCGCGCCTGGCAGCAAGCCGGGCTGCAACGGATAGCAGTCTCCGTCAACATTTCGGCGCTGGAATTTCGATACCGGGGTCTGCTCCCGGCCGTTCGCAAGGTGCTCGCGACCTCCGGCCTCGATCCACGCTACCTCGCGCTCGAAGTGGGTGAGCGCGTCCTGATGCAGGACGTGGAATTCTCAGCCACGATGCTGAGAGCGCTCGAGTCGCTCGGTGTGGGGGTCGCGATCGATGACTTCGGGAGGTGCCATTCCGATCGGAGCGAGCTGCGCCGGTTACCGAGCGGCGCCCTGAAGATCGACCCGGCCCTCGTGCGCGGCGGCACCCGCAGTTCCGATGACGCCGCCGTCATCAGCGCGGTCATCGATCTGGGCAGCAGTTTGCGCCAACGAGTCATTGCCAAGGGCGTGGAAACGCGCGAGCAGGTCGCTGCGCTCAGAAGCCGGGTCTGCGACGAGGGTCAGGGCTTCCAGCTCGGACGGCCGATGGCTGCGGAGGCGTTCGCTCGATTGCTCGCCGGCCCGGCGGTGGCAACGATTGGCATTGCGCGCGATTCTCCGCTGCAACGCCCCGTGATACCGCCGCCTCAACGCGGATCCAGCGCGCACAGCATGCGCTAGCGCAGGCTGTCAAAGTCGCACTGGCGTCGCTCGTGCCAGGTTCGCGCTGAATGCTCTGGCGCTGGCTCATTGCCGCGGCTTAACCCATCGCGAAGTTGCCCTCCAAAGCGGACTGCCCTCCGGGGTACTGTGAACTCGCACATCCGCCGAGCATTGCAGTCACCCGAGACAGGTGTCGAGCCCGTGGAACTTCAATCTCACCTGGGATTCTTTGTTCCAAAGGTGTTGTCACCAGCCTTTGCCCTGGGGACCGTTACCGCAAGCCAGCCCGGAATTGTCGGGGCGGATCGCGATGCTTGGGTGTGGCGTAAGACAGCAGGCGGTCCTGCTCCGTCCTGACCACCTGGTAGCACTCGCAGGAGTGAGCTTCGAGACGCGGCCGGTCGAGCACGCGGATGCGGCCCCGTCTGTAGGTGATCAAGCCAGCGGCCTGCAGCTTTCCGGCAGCTTCAGTGACCCCTTCGCGGCGCACGCCGAGCATATTGGCGATCAGCTCCTGCGTCATCGACAGTTCGTTCGATTGCAGGCGGTCGAGGCTCAGCAGCAGCCACCGGCACAACTGTTGGTCGATCGAATGATGCCGGTTGCACACCGCGGTCTGCGCCATCTGCGTGATGAGCGCCTGGGTGTAGCGCAGCAGGAGATGCATGAACGGACCGAAGCGCGCGAACTCCTCCTTCAGAAAGTTGGCCTTCAGGCGCAAGCCGTAGCCCGCGCTCTGAACCACCGCGTGGCTGGGCGTGGTCTCGCCGCCCATGAACAGCGAGATGCCGAGGATGCCCTCGTTGCCGACGAGCGCAATCTCCGCCGAGGAGCCGTCCTCCATGATGTAGAGCATTGAAATGATCGAGTTCACGGGGAAATAGACGTGGCGGAGCCTTGCACCCGGCTCGTAGAGCACCTCGCCGAGCGGCAGCGAAACGCGCTCGAGATGCGGGCGCAGTCGCGCGTAATCCGTTGACGGCAGCGCGGCGAGGAGATGATTCTCGAGCAGAGCCTGGGGCGGCGATTCCGCCGAGGCAGCGCGCTCCTTCGAAGGTGCCGCGGGTGTGCTCACGGCGGCGAGGTGCCCGGAGACGGGGGTTTTGCGAGTCATTCGCGTAGCATACGCCCGATCGGTGGTCGCTGGTGCGGTACAGAACATAGCGGGGTAGCGGTACCACATTGCTCCGGGGAAGAGGCGCGCTCGCCGATCGATCGGCCGGCCTACGGCATCGCACAGACCGCGTCGCCGGTGCTGCTCACCGGGGTACGGCGACCGAGCGTACCGAGGCGCGCAGCAGCGCGAGCGCGGAGAGACGCGAGGCGGCAATGAAAGCCGCGAACGAGAAATGCGACTCCGTGAGCGCTGCGGCAAAGGACGATTGCCTCGGCAATGCGAAGACCCAATGGCGCGCGACGGACGAGGTAACGGAAAAACGGCCGGAGTTCTTCTCCGGCCGTTTTTCTTAAACGCGTCGTCTCAGTTCTTCGGTGATACTGCGCTGGACCGGTCAGTTCTTCGGAACCGGCTTCGTTTCCGGAGTGGAATGATCGTTCGCCTGGCCCTGCATCGGCATCGTGGTCGACTCCTCCTCCGCGGTCATCGGGTGTGCGGAAATCGCCGGCTGCGCATCTGCTGACGCGGGTGCCGCAGGCGTACTGTCCGGCTTGGCCGACTTGGCGGCACCGCTGTCATTCGTCCTGGCGTCGGTCCGGCTCGCCGACGTATCAGGCGCCGTCGCCGTCGTATCAGGCGCAGTCGCCGCGCTATCGGGCGGCGCAGGCGTCGCAGGCTCTGCGGACGCAGCCGTCGTTGGCGACTGCGTTACCTTGGACAACGGCTCCGATTTCTCACTGGTGCCACTGCACGCGACCAATCCGCTGGCGGCGATCGCTACGACCATAGCTGCCATCGCTGGCTTGAAAAAATTTGCATTCATGTCGATTCCTCGCAGAGACTGTCAAGGGTTGCGCCGAAGCACACCGACGATCAGTGACGCGACGAACAGGATCAGAAAGATCACGAACAGCACCTTGGCGATCTCCGCCGCACCCGCGGCTATCCCGGTGAAGCCAAAGACGGCCGCGACGATCGCGACCAAGAAGAACACAACGGCATAGCGCAGCATCTGCAATCCTTTCCCGGTCATCGCTGACCATTCGTTACCCCACGCGCACCCGACGATCATCGCAAGGTGATGGCGACGACGGCAGGGACACGCAAGGTATCGCCTGGCGCGAGCGTCGTCTGTGCGATGGTGCACTCAGGGAAGTTGCCGTCACGATCCGGCCCCTGAAGGGACGCCCAGTTAGCGCCTCATTGCGGCGTCTCGTTGCAGCGTCCTGTTACGCGGTCTATGTGCACTACCGTACAGAGCGTGATTGTCAGCGTGGGTATGGTCGAGGTTCCGGCGCGGTGTTCTGCTGCGAAAGCTCGTGACAGCGCGGCGGCACTGCGAAGCGGGCGTGCAGCAAGCGGAAGTAATCGAACGAAAGCGTTCGCCATGTCCTTCGGCGTGTTCAATCTACCCTGGTGGGGCGACCTGACGATCGCGCTGCTGCTGACCCATGTCACGATCGTCGCCGTGACCGTGTACCTCCACCGTCACCAGGCGCACCGGGCGCTCGATCTTCATCCCGCGATCAGCCACTTCTTCCGCATGTGGCTGTGGCTGACAACCGGGATGGTGACCCGGGAATGGGCAGCGGTGCACCGGAAGCATCATGCCAAGTGCGACACGCCGGAGGATCCGCATAGTCCGCAAAATCTTGGCATCGACCGCGTGTTGTGGGGTGGCGTGTTCCTCTACGTCAAGGAGGCGAGAAACGCCGAGACCCTCGAACGCTACGGTCAAGGGACGCCGGACGACTGGCTCGAGCGGAACGTCTATTCGAAGTTTCAGATCACCGGGCTGACCCTGATGGGGGCAGCCGACCTCCTCCTGTTCGGCCTCGTTCCGGGCGTTCTGATCTTCGTCACCCAGGTCGTCTGGATCCCGTTCTGGGCGGCCGGCGTGATCAACGGCCTCGGACACCATTGGGGCTATCGCCGTTGGCCGACACCGGATGCGAGCACCAACATCGTCCCGCTGGGCGTGCTGATCGGCGGCGAGGAGTTGCACAACAATCATCACGCGTATCCGTCGTCGGCGAAGCTGTCGATGCGATGGTATGAAATCGACGTCGGCTGGCTCTACATCCGATTGCTCGAGTCTGTTGGTCTCGCGCGGGTCAAGCGTGTCGCGCCGATCCCGCATCTGACCGCGCCGAAGCCGGTGGTCGATCTGCAGACGCTCGAAGCGATCGTCGGCTGCCGATACGCCGTTCTCGCCCAGTACGGTCGATTTCTTCGACGCGCCTATTGCGATGAGCTGGAGAAGCTGCGCCGGTTCGCGCCCGACGATGCGAAGGTGTTGCGGACGTCCATGCGGTGGCTGGTCCGCGATGAGAGGTTGCTCGGCGAGCACGAGCGGACGCGGCTTGCGGAACTGCTCTCGAAATCAGAGGTTCTCAGGACCATGCATTCGATGCGGCGTGATCTCGCCGCGGTGTGGGGGCGGTCGACGGCGACGCGCGAGCAGCTCGTCGGGCAATTGCAGAATTGGTGTCGGCGTGCCGAGACGAGCGAGATCGAACCCCTTGTCGACTTCTCGTGGGAGCTTCGTCGTTACTCCTGATCCCGGAGCCTGCGACGTCGGAACGCGCCGACAGGCGAGGGTTCGGACCGGATATGTACGACACCGTACAGACGGTCCCGGTGGCAACGCCTAGCCTGCATTCGGAACGAAACCGCGATCGCACGAGACCCCATGAGTCCTACCACCAAATCGATTCTAGACCCGACGTTTCGATACACTGCGAGTGTCAATACGGACCTGCGCAAGACTTTCGCCAGAATTCGGCGTGAGCAGCGCCAAGGCGCTGGCGGAGTGGCACGTACGACGGAAGAGGCGCGGCTCAAGGTCTTGCCGATGACGAGGAAGACGGTGAGAGGCCGGTGATCAAGTCCGCGCTGAACCGAGCGAGGATCATGCGTCACGCGATGGTTGTGCTGTCGCTGCTGCTGTGCCCGCTTGGCACGGCAGTGGGCCAGGTAAGCGTCAGCATCGGGCTACCCGATGTCAGCATCGGGATCAATCTGCCGGTGTATCCACAGCTTGTTCTGGTGCCCGGCTACCCCGTCTACTATGCCCCGCAGGTGAATTCGAACTACTTCTTCTACGATGGCATGTACTGGGTCTATCAGCAGGACAGCTGGTATGCGAGCTCCTGGTACAACGGACCCTGGGGACTCGTCTCGGAGAACGTCGTCCCGCTGTTCATTCTGCGCATTCCCGTGCGGTACTACCGGCGTCCTCCCGCGTACTTTCGCGGGTGGAGCTCGGACGCAGCGCCGCGATGGGGTGATCACTGGGGCAATGCTTGGGAGCAGCGTCGAAGGGGATGGGACACCTGGAGCCGTAATTCGGTACCACAAGCGGCTCCGCTACCGGTGTACCAGCGACAATATGCAGGGAGTCGGTATCCGCGAGTCGATCAACAGCAGGTGCTGCAACGCAAGAACTACCGCTACCAGCCGCACGACGCAACGGTCAAGGAAGTCTATCAGGCACAGCGAACGCAAAGCGCCTCGACCAGCGCGCCCGCGCCTTCGCGGCAGACGCGGCAGGGCATGGCTCATTCGAAAGCCGCAGCGCCGCCTGACCAGCACACGGCCAGCCGGCCCGCGTCGCCGCGGCAGAGCCGCGCGATGGACACTCGCGAACAAGCGCCGCAACCGGGACGCGCGGAGGGTCAAAGATCCGTCACCGCCCAGATGGATCCGCAGCGGAAGGGCCCCCAGGGCCATGCGCAGGTTCAGGAACAGCGTGTGAAGCAGGGACCTGCGGCCCGGGCCGCGCCCGAGCAAGCGAAACAGGGCGAGGAAAAGCGGCGGCAGCCGCAAGCCAAGGCGAC
>DATNCZ010000290.1:0-2356 GCA_035553335.1 Gemmatimonadaceae bacterium | reverse complement strand
GCGACGTTCGCTTCTGCGGCGTCGCCCTTGAAGCGCAACACCGCACTCAGCGTTCCCCAACTCCGTGCGAGCGAGGGCTGGATGCCGACAGCGGACCGTAGATCCCCTTCTGCGGACATCACGTACGGCGCGGCACCCGGGCCCCTTGCTGCCTTCGCGAGTTCCCAGTAGACAGTACCCTGCAGCTCCAGAGCCTCTGCATCGCGTGGTGCGCGACGAACTGCATCATGGGCGTAATCACGTGCCACCGCGAGTTGTCGTACGCCTGCAGATTCCGGGAGCAGCCGGGCGATGCTCCACGCCAACCAGCCACGCTCGATTACAGGTTGCACCCACTGCGGGTCTGCTGTCTCTGCCTGCGAAAGGAGCGAATCGGCCCGCTGAAGAAAGCCGATTGCGTCCTGAGTGTTGCCAGCATGACTGTCCGTCGTAATCGTCGCGGCGGCATCGCGCGCTTCTGCGGCGCGCAACAGCAGCTCACGCGCCAGCACACTCGACGTACCTTCCTGAATCTGCTGTACGCGAAGCTGCCTTCCGAGCCGCGTCCGGAGCATGGTCACAACCTGTTGCGAAACGTCGTCCTCGAGCGCGAACAGATCTGCGATCGGGTGCTCGATCGTTCGGCTGTCCAGATGATCTCCTGTCGTGGCATCGATCAGCTCCGCATTGATGCGAACGCGGGTGCCAGATTTCTGTACGCTACCGGTGAGCACCGTCCCCACGTGCAGTGCAGCTACGAGGCTGTCGAGACCGACGGGATGATCGCGGAAGGGAAGCACGCCATCGCGCGAGATGACATGCAATGCAGGTACGGCGCTGAGCTCCCGGATCAACTCATCGGTGAGCCCGCTGGCGAGATAGCCCATGTCGTGCTTGGGGCTGTTGTCGTCGAAGTAAAGCACGGCGATGTCCGCCAGACCGGGAGGACCCGACGAATCAGCCGTCCTTCCGTGCCGGGATAGAATCCACCCACCGTTCAGTGCAAGCAACGTGATGAGCATGACGACGAGACCAACGATAGCGACGAGCCACATCCGGCGGCTGCGCCACCACGGCGCGTGTCGTCCCGTGGCCGAACCATCCGGTTCCGACGCGTTCGTCCGCTTGATCGCGTCTCTGAATTCAGCTGCGTTGGTGAAGCGATCGGCTGGCGCCTTGGCGATAGCCTTGCACACGACTGCTTCGAGTACCGGACTCACGGAGGGGCGCACGCCTCGTAGAGGCGGAGGCGGGTCGACCATGTGCCGCGCAATCACGGCCTGCGGATTGGCGCCGCTGAATGGCGGCTGGCCGGCGAGCATCTCATACAGCACACAGCCAAGACCGTAGATATCGCTGCGTCCATCGACAGCTCCGCCGGATGCCTGTTCGGGACTCATGTATGCAACAGTGCCGACCGCGAAGCCGCTGTCGGTGAGCTTGCCGTCACGATTCGATTCCGCGATATGAGCAATTCCGAAATCGGCAACGACTGCATGCCCGTGCGTGAGAAGGATGTTCGCGGGCTTGATGTCGCGATGGACGATCCCGCGCGCGTGCGCATAGGCGAGCGCATCCGCAATCTCGCACGCCATTCCGAGCGCGTCATCCAGGGGGAGCTGCTTTTCGCGCGCCAGCCTCTCGGCCAGTGACTCCCCTTCGATATACGGGGTGACGTAGAACGGCAACTCGCCAGCGCGGCCGGAGTCGAAGATGGCGAGAATGTTCGGATGCTGAAGCCGCGCGGTGATCTGAATCTCGCGATCGAAACGCGCGTGACCGACAAATGCCGCGAGTTCCAGGTGCAGAACCTTGATCGCGACCGTGGAGTCATGCCGCAGGTCGTGCGCTAGGTAGACCGTGGCCATGCCACCGCGGCCAATCTCGCGCTGGATCTCATAACGATCTGCGAGTACGCCCGTCAGGCCCAGAGTAGTCTCTCGCAATGGTCCTCTCCGGGAGAACGAATTGCCGATTCTATTCTGTAAGGTAGGGGAAGGGCCCCGGAGGAGCCAGAGCGACCACTCAGCAACCGCGGAGCCACCACTCGGCGAACGCCGTGCGCAGGCCCGTGATCGTCTTGCGACCGAGCAATCCTTCAATTGGATACGCCGGACTCGCACATGAACAAACCCGCTAGCGCGTGAGCGCGGGCGGGTTTGTTTTTCTGATCAAGTAGCAGGGGCGGGGATCGAACCCGCGACCTCACGATTATGAGTCGTGCGCTCTCACCAGCTGAGCTACCCTGCCGTACCACTTGCTACTTCCACCGTATAACGTAACGACGGCCGGCCCGAGGGGCCGGCCGTCGAAATTCCACATATGGCGGGGGCGGGATTTGAACCCGCGACCTTCGGGTTATGAGCCCGACGAGCTA
>DATNCZ010000289.1:0-3221 GCA_035553335.1 Gemmatimonadaceae bacterium | reverse complement strand
CCTGGCCTCCTTGACCGCTGCTGTGAGCGCGGGAACGACCTCGAAGAGGTCACCGACGATTCCGTAATCGGCGATCTTGAAGATCGGTGCTTCCTTGTCCTTGTTGATCGCGACGATCGTCCTGGATGTGCGCATTCCCGCGAGATGCTGGATCGCGCCCGATATGCCGACTGCGACGTACAGCTCCGGACTCACCAGTCTCCCCGTCTGCCCGATCTGATCGCTGTGCGGACGCCAACCTTCGTCGGTCACGACGCGCGTCGCACCGACCGCGGCATTACCGAAAGCGGCTGCAAGCTCTTCCACCAGATGGAAATTCTCCGGTCCCTTGAGTCCGCGCCCGCCGCTGACGATTACCGGCGCCTCGCCAAGGTCCAGTTTCGTGCCACCACCGAGCTTCACTTCCTTCACCATCACACGCGATGCGTCAGGATCACCGACCGGCGCAGCGCGCTGAATCGTTCCGGCACGCGGGCTCTCCACCGGAGTGAACATGTTCGCCCGTATCGCCACCAGTGCGGGATTGGATGCGATCTTCACCGTTGCGAGCACCTTGCCGATGTTCACCGGATGCTTCACGATTACCGCGTCACCGTCCAGCTTGATGTCCGTAACATCGGTCACGAGCCCCACGCCGAGCTTGGCGGCCACGCGCGGCGCGAGATCGCTTCCGAGCGCGGACGTTGGAAAGATCGCGACGCGATATCCGCCAGTGCGCACTCGCTCGGCGACGATCGCCGCGACAGCTTCCGGATTGTACTTTGCGAATGCACCATGCTCGGCGACAACCACCTCGTCCGCACCGTACTTCGCGAGTTGCGCCGCGCAGTGCTCGATACCCGTCGCACCGGCGACGAACGCATGTACCTGCCCACCGGTGGCGTCGGCTACCGATCGTGCCGCGGTCACGGCCTCGAGCGCTATCTTGCGAAGCTCGCCGTTACGGGTCTCCGCAAATGCAAATACGTTTGCCATGATTATAGAACCTTCGCTTCAGTCTGGAGCAGTCTCACCAGCTCCGGGACCGCCGCGACACCTTCGCCGATGATGCGTCCTGGCGCGCGCTCCGGGGGTAGCTCCATCTGCGTCACGGTGACGGTCTGCGCACCCAGCTGCGCTGGCTTTACTTCGAGCGGCTTTTTCTTTGCGGCCATGATCCCCTTGAGCGCGGGATAGCGCGCAATGTTCAATCCCTGATCGATCGTCAGAACTGCGGGCAGCGGAAACTCGACGAACTCCTGTCCGCCCTCGATCTCGCGCTTGGCCGATCCCTTCTGTCCGGATATTTCCAGTTTGGAGATCGCCGTCACCAGGGGCAGTCCCAATAGCTCGCCAACCATGGCGCCCACGACTCCATTGGAAGAATCAGCCGATTGCTTGCCGAATAGAATCAGATCGTAACCGCCGTCCTTGAGCTCTGCCGCCAGCGCGCGTGCGATTGCCAGCCCATCGAACGGAATGTGTTCGGCGTTGAGCTCGACGCCGCGGTCGGCGCCCATTGCGAGCGCCTTGCGGACCGTCTCCTGAACCGCGTCGGTCCCCAGCGATACAACGACCACTTCGGTCGCGGCGTCCCGGTCCTTGATCTGTAGTGCCGCCTCGACTGCCCATGAGTCGAAGTCGTTCATGTCGAACTTGAGGCCGGCCTCGTCCACCGCGTTTCCGATGGCGGCAATCTTGAAGCGAACGTCCATGTCCGGGACGCGCTTGATGCACACGGCAATTTTCACCGCGGATATTCTCCTGGATGAATCAGTATTGAAGATATTTCCACTGCATGGCCCGTAAGGACCTGACTTAATGTAACGGGCACGGACGCGGGTCGGGGAGCCTGGCCACCCGCCCGCAACCCGGTTCCGTCCGGCGCCGGGGCCAGATGCACCAGAGCCCCGCGAATCAGCTGATTCGCGGGGCTCTGGTGCGCCACTCCGGCTGAGCCGGATCAGGCTCCCGTCTTGTTTATGTTCGGGTTGTTGTTCCGCTCGACGTCTGGCAGTGGCAGGCACATCTCGGTGCCGTACGTTCCGCCATGCAAGTAGGCCACGCCAGCGGCCGGAACCTGTGGAAGGTTGAGCCGTCGGATGTCGTAGGCGCGCGTTCCCTGCAGGAATAGCTCGCGGGACCGTTCGGCGATCACCTGGTTCTTGATCGCCGTCGCATCTGTGCTCTGGAATGCGCCGGGCAGACCCGCCGCGATCCGAAGATTGTTGATGATGTTGACCGCGACCTGTCCACCCTCCGCCTCGGCGATGATCAGCTGCGCCTCCTCGTAGCTGCCGATGCGAATCGGCGCATCGCCCGTGCGATACTTGTTGCTCACGATCAGCGGCGTGTGATTGTCAGCCCCGTTCTTCCCCGTGGTTGAATCCGCGATGCGGGTATCAGGCACCGTACCACCGCTCGCCGTCGGAACCGTCAGGCCGATGAACTGTGGCGTCACGGACGCAAGCTTGGAGTTGAATTGAGCGTATACACGGTTCGTCCGCACGCTGCTTGTGATGTCAGCTGTCGCATTGTAGACGAATCCGGGCGGCACCTGCTTGGCATCTGCATCCGCACCGGTCAGGTTTCCCTGATCCAACCGCGCGCGTGCACGACCCATATACGCAAGCGCGGTGAGCGTCGGATCATTGGCAGCTTGAGCCGCAGTGAGGCCGTCACTGAACTTCTGCTCCGCCTGCGCAAACACCTCGAGCGAGGTAAGCTCCGGCCCGCGATCGATCGCTGCGCTGCAGAACAGCTCGCCAAGCATGATCCGGTCGTAGCCAGCGTAGATAAGGGCCTTCGCCAGAAGATCCTGGCGACCGGGCACCTGCTGATCCGTCCAGGTCTTCAGCAGCGCTGACACCGTGTCAGCCGTGTAACGCGCGGTCGAGATCGGCGTGTAGACGCCGGGGGTCGTGTTGTCGCACGTGTTCGTCGAGTATGCGCCGTCACTCGTCTGTACATCCCGCCGATCGTACGGCCAGCGCGACGCGGTAATCCCGACGTCCACGAGCTCATCGCTCAGGAGTCCGCCGACGGCGACGAACGCGCCGTAGCCGCACTCGAAATCTCCAACCGTGCTGTTCACGAGCAATGTCGCGAACGCCGGGTCCTGAAGCGATTTCGCATCGATCTTGTCAGGTGCAGTAACGTGCAGCGCGTCATTGATCGAGTTGCAGGCAATGAACGTCGCTGATACCACAGCGACTGCCAACAACCCCGCGATCGATCGCGCG
>DATNCZ010000288.1:0-13137 GCA_035553335.1 Gemmatimonadaceae bacterium | reverse complement strand
CTTATCGAAGTCGAAGTAGATGCTGGCCGTGATCTTCGTCGAGTCGACAACCACTGGCGGTGGTGGCGGCGGCGGCGGTGGCGGCGGCGGCGGTGGTGGTGGCGGTGGTGGCGGTGGTGGTGGTGGCGGTGGAACGTGCGTAGTGTCGATGACAGTACGCGACGCGCCGCCGAGCATGAAGCTCAGACCAGCACGAGCGCCAAAGTTCGTCGTCTTGAAATCACCCATCAGGTAGTTGGCGACGCCATCGACGCGAAGCGCAATACGATTCGCGAGACCGAGACGGAATCCAACGAGACCTTCTGGACCGTAAGCATACGACGTCCACGTTGCAGGTACGTTGTCGCTGCGATGGAAGCTCGAGCGAACTGCACCGGCACCGATGATGAACTGGCTACGCGCGAACACTGGAATGTTGTAGTTCAGGCGCAGCGAGAAATTGCCATTGTCGTAGCTGGTTCCGACCGGCGGACCCTGCGTCGACGCTGTCTTCGGGTTGACGTAAGACCCGTCGCCTTCAACTTCCCAGTTCGGCGTGAGGAACACACCAAGACCGGCACCATAACCGATCGAGTTGCCGAAGCCGGTGTCGAAGCCGAGCTTGCTGTCGTAGTGATTCCATGAGCCGAAGCCCTTGAGCTCGACAGTTCCGGGCTGTGGCTGCGGCTGATCGTCCCACCAATCGAAGTGCGCCGGAGCGGTTGCTCCCTTGCCCATCAAAGCCATGAAGTCGGGCATCACTTCGAGGCCGGCCTGGAAACGATAGTTGGTCATGCTCGGTGACGACGGTGCGTAGTCGGCGATCGCGTCGCCGCGTAGCGCCCACATGTCACCAAGCATCACGCGAAGACCGATGTCGCCGGTCGCACCATAGCGGTACGTGTAGTAGTTCCCAGCGCCCACAACGTCGTTGTGGAACGGAGAGAGTACGCCACCAGCACCGATGAGGAGCGAGGTATTGGTGAAGATCGGGAGCCCATAGACCAGGCGCGCCGCGATCGGTCCATACTTCATGTCGGCCGGACCATTCGTTGCGGCATTGGTATAGGAACCTTCTGCTTCTACGTCCCAATGCGGAGCGATGAACGCTCCAATGCGACCGCCGAAACCAAACTTGTTGTCGGTGATCCCCGCGCCGGTGCTTCCACCGGTTTTCAGGGAGCCGTCAAAGATCGTGTACTGGCCGAAGCCGCCTAGCAACAGAGTGCCGGGCTGCTGTGCAGCCGCGACTCCTCCGTAAAGCAAGGCCGCTGCGGCGCAGACGGACCAACGCTTAGATAACATCTTGAATCTCCTTGGGATGGAGGAAGGACTGAATCGGAGCCAGTTGCGCTCGTCGCGCGCCTACCCGGCAGGATGCATGCCGTCCCATGTGGACGCCACGCGCAGGTCCGATTCGCGGCCTGCTTACAACGCGCTCAATTTGCTTGATCATGATACAGAATGCTAGCGTACATGGCGATACAATACCGTTGTAAACACTTGAATTCAGAATCTTCGCAGAAATCACACGCTGTTTGGTCGCCAGAGTGCAAGTCTGACGCCACGTTCGCTCCATCAAACATGTCGGCAATGCTTGGAGCAACCCTGCAGGTCATCGACGCCATGTCGGAAGCAACCTCCGCCACCATCGCAAAGCACGCTCGCGCTTGAGTGCCGCCGACGCAGCGGCCCGCCAGGCTGATCGCATTTCGGCGGCATCTGCGAAGCGACTCGACGGCCGCGGCGAGAGCCCCGTGCGCAGCCACTCCTCTATCGGCGTCGGAAGCTCCGACAGCTCGGTGCGCTCGCCAAGCTGCTGTGCAAGAATGGTCTGAACATCACTGCCGCGAAATGGAAGCTCTCCCGTCAGCACGAACGCGACCACCGCTGCAAGCGAAAAGCAATCCACCGCTGCGGTCTGGGTCTCGCCAAGCAGTTGCTCCGGAGCGGCAAAATCGAGCGATCCGCCACTCGACATCCTCCCCTCGCCAGTCACGTGCGCGATTCCGAAATCCGTCAGACGCCAGCGATGATATCTGTCGATCAGAACGTTTTCCGGCTTGAGATCGCGGTGCACCACGCCAATCGCATGCGCGGCGCTCAGACCATCGAGTATGAGATCGACGTGGGGCGCAATCTCTTCCAGGCTGCGGGCTCCGCGACGCGCGATCAGCTGCGCAACCGACCCGCCTTCGGCGAGCTCCATCGTGTACCACGACAGTCCCTGCCTGCCGTCCCAGTCGTAGATCGGCACGATCGCCGGATGTGCCAGCTGCGCGGCGAGCCGAGCCTCCTGCCAGAAGGCGCCGACCGCTTCGGCGTCGCGCGCGATGTACGGATGGAGAACCTTGAGAGCGATCTCGCGTTCGAGGGCAAGGTCGCGGGCGCGCCAGACCGTCCCAAACCCGCCGCTGCCGAGCTTGGAAAGAATTTCGTAGTCGTATCCGACCGCGTCGCGCACCGCACGTTCGTTCGCGTCCTCGGGAACCGCGACCTGCGTCTTGCGACGGTTCGGTACGCCACCGGGATCTGCGCCGTAGCCTCGCTCCGCGGCGCGAATGAGCGCAGCCATCGACTCGAATCGGTGGGCCGGATCCGGCAGCAGTGCGCGATCCAGTGCCAGTGCGACGGACTCGGGGGTTTCCGGGCGTAGCAGCTTTACCGGTGGGGTATCGTGAACCGGAGCCGGCTCGCCTGTGAGCATGGCGAAGCACATCGCCGCGAGCTGCCACTGATCGCTCTCGGGGGTCGGCTCCCAGCCGCGCTCCGCCCATTCTGGCGGAACCGGTGCGAAATCGAGGGGCGGATGCAGACCGGGCGGGAGCTCTTCGCGCGGCACCGCCCACTGCCACTCCAGCATCCAGAAACGGCCCGTTGGCGTAATCCACAGCGCGTCCGCACTCAATGCGCCGTGCACGGCGCCCGTGGTGTGCAGATATGCGAGCACCGATCCCGCTTCGCGCAGGATGCGCAACACGTACGGCACATCGGCCGCGCCCATCCCCTCGAAGCGGGCGCCTGCGCTTTCACCGGAAACCCAGCGGCGCAGATATCCAGGTCCACGGTCGCGCTGATTCGTCCAGTAGTGGTACGTGGTCGGAATCGACGGATGGCTCCTGTGCGCGAGACCGATCGCCTCGGAGTGAAGCCACCTATGGTGCGCCGGATCGGGCGCGGTGACGAGCGCGAGCGCGCGCCCCAGACCGTCGATTACTTCCTGGTAGTGGCGAAAATCGCCGGCAATTCCTTCCGCGCCCCAGCGCCAGCCGGGCGGGAGCTCCCACCCCGCCATGTGCGGGGGCAGCGTGCGCGTGACGCGACGCTGGCGGGCGATCGAGCGGGGTGCGGGCGCAGTCATCAGGTTGCTGTTAATATAGGACTGCCTTCACATAATGAGCGTAGTATCGTGCCCCCAGAACCGCAAAACGCCGACCCGAAGCTGCTTCCCAGACTACTGAAGCAGATGACGCCAGGCGACGTGGCGGAGACGCTCGCGCGCGATCCGCGACTGATTCTCCCGGTCGGCACCATTGAAAAAACGCACCCTGGCCTCCCGATGGGCGCATCGACCATCGTCGTGGACCACGTTGCAGACGCTCTGTCAGCCGAATTCGGTGTTCTCCGGGCGCCGACGGTGGAGTACGGGGTGAACGCCGCGCCGAAGCCGGAGTATCCGGCCAGCGTGACGCTCCGAAAGAAGACACTTCACCGGATGCTCAACGATCTGCTCACGTCCTGGGAGTGTCACGGCATCAACGAATTCGTCCTCCTTACCGCGCACGGCTACGACCCGCATCTGGAGGCAATCTCGACCGTGGGGACGGCGCGCGCCCGCGTCCGCGTCGTGGATCTGTTCGCTGTAAACCTTTCCAATCTTACCGGTGTCAGACGGAGCGAAGACGATCGTGGGGGTATTTACGCTTCGCTCCTGTTGTACCTCACCCCATCGCTCGTCCGCGTCGAGGAAGCCGATCCCGGCGCCTCGGCGGAACAAGGGCGTGCCCTTTATGAGAGAATCCGCGCGCGGGTAAGCGAACGGATCTTCCTCGCACCGGTCCCGTCCGAATAGCGTCGAAGGAGCGGCTTGACATGACGGTGCGGCAGGTGTCCATGATAAAGCGCCGCCATGCGAGAAGGCTTGAAGAAATTGCTTGACAGCAACACCGGACAGACATAGTGTATTAGTTGACTGATACACCCCAAAGTAAACGGCATTCGGTACTGGTGCCGTCCAACAACGAATCTCTCACGCATTCATACATGAAGCCCAGACTGATTTGGGGCATCGCGGCGGTTGCTGCGCTGGTCGCCAATCCCGGTTCCGCACGCGCGCAGGTCGCAGGCCGAGCGATGTTGCCCGACGCGTCTCCGACCGCCCTGACGATCGACGAGGCGGTGGCGCTGGCACAGCACAACAATCCGGATTTCCTCACGACGCGCAACAACGCACGCAACGCGTCGCTCGCGCTCAGGAGCGCGTACGGCGGCCTGTTGCCGCAACTCAGCGCGTCGCTCAGCGGGCAGTACCAGCAGGGCGGACAGCAGTTCTTCAACGGCGTATCGCTGAGCGCCAACAGCGACGTCATGCAGTCGCAGTACAATATCGGTCTCAACTATCGTATCAATGGGGCGACGTTCATCGCGCCAAAGGTGCAGCGCGCGAACGTCGCCGCCGTGAACGCCGACATCGCCGGCGCAAAGGAAGCACTCGCGGCGACAGTGCGGCAGGACTACCTGACGGCACTGCAGAGTCTCGCGCTGACGCAGCTCAACGATTCGCTCGTTGCGAACGCGCAGGTTCAGCTGGAGCTTGCGCGAGCCAAGGCGCAGGTCGGCACGGGAACGCTGCTCGACGTTCAGCGCGCGGAAGTCGCGCTTGGCCAGCAGCAGGTGGCATTGCTTCAGGCCCGGAATCAGAACGACATCGACAAGCTGCGTCTGTTTCAGCAGATGGGCGTTGCGCAACCCGCGAACGTCGAGCTCGTGACGACATTCAGCGTCGGCGACACGCTGCCGCCGCTCGCGGATCTGCTCGAGATGGCCAGGCGCCAGAACCCCGGCATCGTAGCGCTGCGTTCGCGCGAGGACGTCGCCAACCTGACGGTGAAGAGCGAGCGCACGGAGTACACGCCGACGCTGACTCTGTCCACCGGGATAGGCGGCTATACGTATCAGTATCGTGACGCGGGTTTCCTGATCAATCAGGCGGAGGCGCAGACCAACGCGGCGCACTCCTCCTGCGTCGCGACGCAGGAAGTGCGGCAGGCGGTGGGTCTGCCGAACACTCTGGCGCAGTGCGCGAACATCACGTTCACACCTGCGATGGCGAACAGCCTGCGGGCGTCCAACTCGCAGTTCCCGTTCTCGTTCACGCCGTCTCCGCGCAGCATCTCTGCGCAGATATCGCTCCCCCTGTTCGATGGATTCGCACGTGAACAACGCGTGCAGGAAGCCGTCGTATCGCGCGAGAATGCACGCTACAACGTGCGCTCTCGCGAGCTGGCGCTGCAGGCAGACGTCAGTGCTGCATACCTTTCACTCCAGACCGCGAAGCAGACAGTCGCGCTCCAGGAGCAGAACGCGGCCAAGGCTCGGCAGGAACTCCAGTTCGTTCAGGACCAGTACGCGGTCGGGCTCGCGACATTCGTTGACCTCACCACTTCCCGCGCGGCTTACGCACAGGCGGAGAACGACCGGATCAACGCGATCTACAACTACCACAAGGCAGTCGCCGCGCTGGAGAGCGCGGTTGGCCGCCCTCTACGTTAACGGACATCTCAATGAAGAAACGCACCAAGTCAATCGTCGCGGTCGCTGCACTGGCCGCCGTCGTGCTGATCGGAGTCGTGGCAGCCACCAAGGGACGCACGAAGGCGGTCGAGGTGAAGATCGAAGCGGTCGGCACACGCGACCTCGTTGCGTCGGTCACGGCGAGCGGGCAGGTTGCTTCACACACGAAAGTGGATGTCGCGTCCGACGTCTCCGGCCGCATCACGCGCCTCGCGGTCAAGGAAGGCGACATGGTGAAGAAGGGTCAGTTCCTCCTGGAGATCGATCCGTCGCAGTATCAGGCCGCGGTCGGCCGCAACGTGGCGGCGGTAGCGAGCAGCCGCGCGCAGGTTGAGCAGGCCAAGGCCACCCTGGCGCAGGCACAGAGCACCTATCAACGCACCGCCGACCTCCAGAAGCGCAATCCCAAACTGGTTTCGGCGGATCAGATCGATCAGCTTCTCACTGCGGTCAAGGTGAACCAGGCGCTCGTTGACAACGCGACGCACGGGGTAGCCCAGGCGGAAGCGGCGCTTCGCGATGCACAGAGCTCGCTCGACAAGACGACCATCGTGTCGCCGATCGACGGCCAGGTCACGCGTCTCAACGTCGAGCAGGGCGAGACGGCGATCCAGGGCACGCTCAACAAGGACGCCGCAACGCTGCTCACCGTGAGTGACATGAGCAACCTGGAAACCAAGGTCAAGGTGAACGAGACCGACGTTGCCCACGTCAAGGTGGGTGACTCGGCCATCGTCCAGATCGACGCCTTTCCCGACACCACGTTCCGCGGCAAGGTGACCGAGATATCGAACAGCTCCCTCACCACCGCGGCGACGACCGGCACCAGCAGCCAGGCGGATCAGGCGGTGGATTACTACGTCACGGTACAGCTGCTGAACCCACCGGCGCAGACGCGGCCGGACTTCTCGGCCACGGCCAAGATCATCACCGACACCCGGCCCCACGCGCTGGCGATCCCGATCATAGCCCTCACCATCCGCGAGAACGGACCTGTCAGCAACGGCGGTGACTCGGCCGCCTCCGTGGGCAAGACTCCGGTCAAGGAAGTCGGCAAAAAGGACGCAGACGGGGTATTCGTGGTGGGCGCGGACAACAAGGTCACCTTCCGGCCCGTAAAGGTAGGTATCGCGGGAGAGCAGTACTTCGAGGTCCTGAGCGGCCTCAAGCCGGGCGAGAAGATCGTATCCGGCACGTACCAGGCTATCCGCGATCTAAAGGACGGCACTGTCGTGCGCGCGGCAAAGCCCGCGAAGAAGGGCGACTCAACGAAATCGTCATGAACAATGAAATAGAAGAAGCACCGCTCAGCACCACTGCGGAACGCAGAGCGGTCACGCAAGTAGCCGGCGTTGCGCCGGGTCAGGAATGGGCGATCGTCGCGCGCGGCCTCAAGCGCGAGTACGATATGGGTGGGGAAATCGTGCGCGCACTGCGTGGCGTCGACATCGCCGTGCGTCGCAACGAATACGTGGCCATCATGGGTCCGTCAGGATCGGGCAAGTCGACGCTGATGAATCTCATCGGATGCCTCGACACGCCTGATGCCGGCGAATACTGGCTGAATGGCACGCTCGTCTCCGACATGTCGGACGATCAGCTGGCGCACGTCAGGAACAAGGAAATCGGCTTCGTCTTCCAGACGTTCAACCTGCTTCCCCGCTCCACTGCACTCCAGAACGTGGAGCTGCCGCTCGTGTACGCTGGCGTTGGCAGCGAAGAGCGGCGCGCGCGCGCCAAGGAAGCACTCGAGCGCGTGGAGCTCGGCTCGCGTCTGGATCACCGACCGAACGAGCTGTCCGGCGGACAGCGCCAGCGCGTCGCAATCGCGCGCGCACTGGTCAACCGGCCGGCCATCCTGCTCGCCGATGAGCCGACTGGTAACCTCGACTCGCGCACATCCGAAGACATCATGCGCGTCTTCAGCGGATTGTCGGATCATGGACAGACCGTAATCATGGTGACGCACGAGCCCGACATCGCCGCGCACGCGCGCCGCGTGATCGTGCTGCGTGACGGCCTCGTCGAGACGGACGAGCGCAAGGAGATGTTCCACGAGCGTCTCACCACGTTCGGCTCCTCGGTAGTCGGCTAGGCCACGTGCGCTTCTACGAAGCCGTTCGTCTCGCGCTGTCCATGATCAGAGTGCAGAAGCTGAAAAGCTTCTTCACTCTGCTGGGAGTCATGATCGGTGTGATGTTCCTCATTGCCGTCGTCTCGATCGTCGAGGGAATGGGGCACTACATGCAGGACGATCTGTTGGGAAAGCTCATACCCATCAACACGTTCAACCTGCGCAAGACTCCCGACGTGACACTCGGCGGAATCGACCGGGCCACGTGGCAGGAATGGCAGCGCCGCCCTCGCATCAAGGAGGAGGACATCGCGCCGGTGCTGGCTGCGCTTTCGCCGGGTACCAGAGCAGCGGTCGTCAGCCAGGACAACCTGATGGTCGAATCGCGCTACGTGCCCAAGCCCAAGCAGGTCGATGCGTCGAACGTCACGGCGCCGTGGTTCGACATCAAGAAGATGGGCGTGACCGAAGGACGTGTCTTCACTGCGCAGGAAGACGCGATGGGCGCGCCGGTGGTGGTGATCGGTACCGACGTCGCGTCGTACTTCTTCCCGAGCGTCGATCCGATCGGGCGCGAGCTCAGGGTCGGGCACATTCCGTATACCGTCATCGGCATCGCGGAAAGTCAGGGCAGTGTGTTTGGCATATCGCTGGACAAGTTCATCGTGGCACCCTTCAACTCGCCGCTCAAGCGCCTTACGAACCGGCACGGAGTCATCGACGGCATCATGATTCAGTCGCCGGACGAAACGACGATGCTGGCGAATGAAGATGCGGTGCGCTCGGTCATGCGTACGCGTCGCAAACTGCTGCCGGAGCAGAAGGACAACTTCGTACTCGAGACTTCGGATCAGGATCTCGAGTTCTGGAACAAGATCAAGGGATACCTCGTCGTGGCCGGAATCGCGCTCCCCGCGATCGGACTGGTGGTCGGCGCCATTGTCATCATGAACATCATGCTCGTTGCGGTCGCGGAGCGCACTGCGGAGATCGGCGTGCGCAAGGCACTCGGAGCGCGCCGGCAGGATATCCTGGCGCAGTTTCTGGTCGAGTCGGCGACACTCAGCACTGTCGGCTCTGCGATCGGCGTGGTGTGCGGGATTGGAATCTCGGCAATAATTGCGTCGGTATCGCCACTGCCGACACACGTCGCGCTCTGGTCGATCGTCGTCTCCGTCTTGCTCGGAGCCGGCGTTGGCATCGCGGCCGGTGTCTATCCAGCGAGTCGCGCTGCGTTGCTCGATCCGATCACAGCCCTGAGAGCAGAATGAGTCTCGCGACGCGGGTATATGCGATTTTCCAGGGCGTCACCATCGCACTGGACGCTTTGAGGGCGAACCGGGTTCGTGCCGCACTTACGATCCTCGGTGTTGCTGTCGGCGTGTTCGTCGTCGTCGTGATCTCCGGGGCGATTCACGGAATCAACGCGAGCGTCGCCAAGGACTTCGAGAAGGCAGGTCCGTCGACATTCTTTATTTCGCGGTTTCCCATCAGCTTCGAAGCGTGTGACGGCACCGACGACACCTGCAAGTGGCTTCGGAATCCGCCGATCTCCAACACCGAGATCGAGCGACTCGCGGCGCTGCCTGGCATTCGCACCGTCGCCGCGCGCATCAACGATCAGGGCCCCGTAACATATCGCCAGCAGACGATTCCTTCGCCGAACATCACGGCATATACCGCGAACTGGACCGACGTCGACGGCGGCGACATCTATCCGGGCCGCACGTTCACGACGGCGGAGAATTCGTCCGGTGCACGCGTGGCGCTGGTCAATGACGAGATGGCGAAGGACCTGTTTGGTGACATCGATCCGATCGGCAAGCAGATATCGATCAAGGGCGAGCCGTTCGAGGTGATCGGAGTCTATCACTACATTGCAAGCTTCCTCGGCGGCGGGAACGGAGCGAAGGCCATCGTTCCGATCGAGGCCGCGCGCCGGCACCTCGGAACAGGAGTGCGTAACATCCAGGTGACTGTCAAGCCGGACGCGGGAGTGGAGCGTGACGACGCGATAGACGAGGTAGTCTCCGCCCTTCGCGTGTCGCGCGGCCTCAAGCCGGGCGTCGACAACACGTTTGCGATCATCACGCAGGACAAGCTGTTCGAGACTTACAACAAGGTCTTCGGCATGTTCTTCATCGTTATGATCGCGTTGTCCGCCGTGGGCACGCTGGTGGGTGGCGTGGGCGTGATCGCGATCATGATGATCAGCGTCACGGAGCGCACGCGCGAGATCGGTGTGCGCAAGGCACTCGGCGCGACTCGCAGGACGATCCTGTGGCAGTTCCTGATCGAGGCAGTGACGCTCACCGGAATCGGTGCGTTCGTTGGCATGTTCGTCGGCTGGCTAGGCACGCTGGCACTACGCGCGGCAACGCCGATCGCCGCCAGCATTCCGCTCTGGTCCATCGGAACGGCGGTCGGAGCCAGCGTCGTGACGGGAATCATCTTCGGCATGCTGCCAGCGCTTCGGGCCTCGCGTCTCGATCCCGTCGAAGCTCTGCGCTACGAGTAGATCCTCCGGTTCATGCTCGGTGCCGCCCTGGCACCGAGCATAAACCGAATGACGCAACCCGCGCCGGCGCCGTAATTTCATGCGCATGGCAGATGTGGAAATACTTGCGATCGCGGCGCACCGCGACGACATCGAGCTCACGTGCGGCGGTACTCTCATCAAGTCCGCGCGTCAGGGCCACACCACCGCGATAATAGATCTCACGGCAGGCGAGACCGGCACGCGCGGCTCTGCCGCGCTCAGAGCCCAGGAAGCCGAGGCCGCGGCCGGGATCATGGGCGTTGCCCAACGCGTCAATCTGGGACTTCCGGACGCCGGTCTGGTGAATACACCGGAAACGCGTGCGCTGCTTGCGATTGCGATTCGTAAATTGCGGCCGCGCATCGTCATCGCACCACCGCTGCAGGGCCGCCATCCCGACCACATCGTGGCTGGACAACTGGTGCGTGACGCGTGTTTCATTGCCGGCCTCGCGAAGATCGCGCCCGAGACGCCGCCGCACCGCCCGAGGAAGGTGATTCACGCGATCGCCTTCCGTGAGGATCACGTCAAGCCGACGTTCGTCGTGGACATAAGCGACGTGTTCGAGGACAAGATGCGCGCGGTCCGCTGCTACGCGTCGCAATTCGACGGCGCGATCCAGGCAGGTGAGGTATATCCCACAGGTGAGCCGTTGTACGATGTGATTCGACATCAGTCGGCGCATTACGGGTCGCTGATCCGGACTCGCTTTGGCGAGCCATTCTACACCACCGAAACCATGCGAGTCGACGACATCGGAGCGCTGGAGGTAGCGACATTTTGACGGATGACGAGCCGACCTACCCGACGTATCTGAAGCTTGCAGAGCTGCTGTCGCTGCAGGTTCCGCGCAGCTCGCCAGAGCATCCGGACGAATTGCTGTTCATCACGGTGCATCAGTCGAGTGAATTGTGGTTCAAGCTGATATTGCACGAGCTTGGCAAGCTCCGGACCTCGATCGCGAACGGGCGCGTTCTCGAAGCTGTTGAATCCGTTGGCAGAGTGAACGGGCTCATGCGGATCGTCACCGCACAGCTTCATGCGCTCGACACACTTTCCCCGCAGGGTTTTTCGCAGTTCCGGCACAACCTCGGGACATCCACCGGTGGCCAGAGTGCGCAGTTCCGCGCGATCGAGCTGATATCGGGGTTGCGCGATCCCGGCTATCTGGAATATCTCAAGTCGCAGCAGCCACTGGATCCGATCGTCGAGCGAGCACTGTCGCAAGCGTCACTCCCTGAGCTGTTCGCGCAGTTGCTGTCGCAGCGCAACCTTGCAGCACGTACCCTGTACGCGACCGACGACGAGCGCGAGCTTCGACTATTGGCCGAGGGTCTGTTGTCGTACGAACAGGAGTTCGCGATGTGGCGCTTTCTCCACGTCGAGGTCATCGAGCGCGTCATCGGTCCTGGCACCCCGGGCACCGGCGGGTCGCTCGGCGCCAAGGCCCTCCGCGACACGCTCGGCAACCGCTTCTTCCCGGAGCTTTGGGCGGTCCGGGCGGAGTTTTATTAGCTTTCATGGTGATGGCACAGCCTCCTATCTACCTCGACAACGCCGCGACAACTCCCGTACGTGAGGAAGTGTTCGAGGCGATGCGTCCGTTCTTTGGACCGAAGTTCGGTAACCCGTCCTCGATCCACAGCTTCGGTCGCGAAGCGCGTGCCGCACTGGATGAGGCCCGTGAGCGCCTGGCCACATGTCTTGGTGCTCACCCGGACGAGGTGTCGTTCAACTCATGCGGCACCGAAGGCGACAACACCGCGGTTCTCTGCCTGTGGCGCGTGATGCGCGACTCGGGACGCAACGCTGTCGTTACGACGCCGATCGAGCACAAGGCTGTGCTTGCGGCCGCGCACGAAGTAGCGCACGAAGGCGGCGAGGAGCGCATTCTCGACGTCGATTCGAACGGAGTCGTCGTCGATGCGTCGTTCGACGCACACGTTCGGGACGACGTTGCGGTAACGAGCGTGATGTGGGTCAACAACGAGACCGGCGTCATTCAGGACATCCCTGCTCTCGCGCAGCGCGCAAAGCAACGTGGCGTCGCGTTTCACACGGACGCTGTGCAGGCATTCGGCAAGGTCGCCATCGACGCTCGCACGCAACCGTTCGATCTGCTCTCGATATCCGGACACAAGATTGGCGCGCCCAAGGGCATCGGCGCGCTGTTCATTCGCCGCGGTACCGCGTTCGAGCCGCTGATTCGAGGCGGCTCGCAGGACCGCGGCCGCAGAGCCGGCACGGAGAATCTCGCGTACGTTGTCGGTCTTGCGACGGCCGCGGAGCTGGCTGTGGCGGAGCGCGAGCAGCACTGGAAGGAGACGGAACACATGCGCGATCGCCTCCAGGCGTTGCTGCTGGCGGCCATTCCCGATGCAGTTGTGCACAGCCGCGGAGCGCGACGCGCTCCACACGTGCTCAACATCTCCGTTCCGGGTACCGATAACGAGTCGATGCTGATGGCGCTCGATCTGCGCGGCATCGCGTGCTCCGGTGGTAGTGCGTGCCAGAGCGGCAGCGTCACGCCGAGCCACGTACTGTCCGCGCTCGGCGTCGATCCTGCGCTTGCAAATGCCGCCGTGCGGATGAGCTTCGGACCGATCAACACGGAGGCCGACGTCGATCGAGTGGCCGAGGTGTTTCCAAAGCTTGTGGCGAAAGCCAGGTCGATGGCCGCGGCCTGATGCTACCGAATCGTGTCCTCGTCGCGATGTCGGGCGGCGTGGACTCCTCCGTCGCCGCCGCGCTG
>DATNCZ010000287.1:0-16070 GCA_035553335.1 Gemmatimonadaceae bacterium | reverse complement strand
TCAGAACGCGCGAATGGCAAACCGCAAATGAAGCGTTGGCTCAAACCGGCGGTGAGCATAGGACTGCTCGCCGCGATATTCTACTTCCTGCCGTGGCACGAGGTCCAGGCAGCGATCTCGCGTCTCAGGTTCACCACGTGGGCACTCGTGCTGCTCGGCTTTCTTGCCGGCCACCGGCTTGGTGTCGCGAAATGGCGCATGCTGGTGAACGCGGGACGCGCGCGCATGAAGTCACGCGACGCGATTCGCTGCTACGCCGCCGGTCTGTTTGCGAATCTCTGCCTACCAACGGTCGTTGGCGGCGATGTAGTTCGGGCCGCACTCGCCGCCCGCGCGACGGGCCGGATCGAAGCCGCCTTCTTCGGTAGTGCCGCGGACAGGGCGATCGACATAGCCGCAACAGGGTTGTTGATCGCGGTCGGTGGAGTTCTGTCACGGGATTCATTCCCGGGGTGGGCGGGAGAACTGCTCGCGGTCGGCCTGCTCGTCGTCGCCATTGCGGTGCTCGCATGCGTGCCACTCCTGCTTCGCCGCCGTCTCAACCGATGGCCAAAGAAGATTCGCAGACCGGTGGGACGCAGTCTGGTGGTATTGCGGCGCATGAGCCGCTCACCCGGAACGGCAGTCATGGCGGCGATGATATCGCTCGCGATGCAGAGCGGCTTCGTGCTGCTCAACGCATGGATCGGTCGCTCGGTCGGAATAACGGTTTCCATCACCGTATGGTTCTTCGTCTGGCCGCTGGCGAAGATCGCGGGCCTGCTCCCGATCAGTCTTGGTGGGCTGGCTGTCCGCGACGCAACCCTCGCCGCGCTGCTGGCGCCGGCTGGCGTGCCCGTGACGCTCGGGATCGTCGCTGCGCTCATCTGGCAATCCGTGATGATATCTGGCGGATTGGTCGGTGGAGCAGTGTGGTGGGCCCTCAGTGGTGGCCAAACTGGATGGCGCGACGTGACCGGCACACGCAGGACTGGAGAACTCGAACCCAACGCCAACCATGCGTGATTCATGACACTGACAGCCGAGTCGCTTTCCGTGACTGATGCCGCGGATGAACTTCCGCACGTCGTCGTGCTGGGCGGCGGTCCGGCCGGAGTCGGTGCGGCGTTCCAGTTACGCCGACTCGGGCGCGCGCGCGTCACTCTCATCGAAGCAAATTCCGCCGTCGGCGGCAACTCGGGCAGTTTCGATCACGCGGGCCAGCGGCTCGACTACGGAAGCCATCGGCTGCATCCCGCGTGCGATCCCGCGATTCTGCAAGACATCAAGACAGTGCTGGATGGCGATCTGCTCGATCGGCCGCGACATGGACGCATCCGGTTGCGCGGCCGGTGGATTCATTTTCCGCTCAAGCCGCTCGATCTGCTGCTGCGCCTGGACCCGGGTTTCGCGTTCGGCACCTTGCGCGACATGACGCGTCGCGGGCGTAGCAAATCAGACGCTGCACAGAACCAGGAAAGTTTCGCGTCCGTTCTTCAGGCCAGCCTGGGTGAGACGATATGCCGCGACTTCTACTTTCCGTATGCGCGGAAGATCTGGGGTGCGGAGCCCGACGAGTTATCGGCAATCCAGGCGCGCCGCCGCGTTTCCGCGGGTTCGTTCAAGAAGCTGCTGCGCAAGCTGTTGTCGGCGGTGCCGGGATTCAAGCCGCCCGGCTCGGGTCGATTCTTCTACCCGCGGCGCGGCTTCGGGCAGATAAGCGAGGCGTTTGCGGCCGCTGCGAGCAAGGCGGGCGCGAAAATCATGCTGGAATGGCGCGTCGTCGGCGTCGAGCGGCAGGGAGACGGATGGTCGGTGCATGTCGAGCGCGGATGCGAGAACCGCGCAATACACGCCGACTACCTCTGGTCCACTCTTCCAATCACGATGCTCGCCAGAATGACTACTCCCGAGCCTGACGCCGCGTCGCTCGCGGCGTCAGGTGACATTCAGTACAGGGCGATGTTGCTGGTGTATCTAACCTTGCCGGTGCCGCGGTTCACCGAATTCGACGCGCATTACTTTCCCGAGGGATCAGTGACGATCACGCGATTGTCGGAGCCGAAAAACTATTCGGCGCTCGATGAACCGCGTAACTCCACGACGCTGTGCGCGGAACTGCCTTGTGCGCTGGGCGACGCGCACTGGGAAATGAGCGACAGCGCTCTCGGCGAGATCGTTGCAGCGGATCTCCTGCGTTCGGGGCTTCCACTGCCGGCAGCGCCAACTTCTGTATATGTGAAGCGCCTGCGCTTCGCATACCCGATCTATCGCCAGGGTTACGAGCGCGCATTTTCCGCGCTGGATGGATGGGCTTCGGAACAGCCGAACATGCTGACGTTCGGTCGTCAGGGCCTTTTCGCCCATGACAACACCCATCACGCGCTCCGCATGGCTTACGCGGCTGCCGATTGCCTCGGCCCGGATGGCTTCGACCTCGGGCGCTGGGCCGAGTATCGTCATGAATTCGAGAGTCACGTGGTGGAAGACTGATGCGGAAATTGCCTCGCTTCAGCACCGCTGCCCGACTGGCTCTGACTGTGTTTCTCGTGTACGTCACTCATTTTGCGTCGAACGTCGTGCGGGAGACCTACCTGGCAATCACTCTGGGCGAGCATCTATCGGTGCGTGTGGATGAATACATGGGCTTGCACCCGGATCTCTTTCAGATTCCGGGGAGAGGGGCATACATCAACAACAATCCTGGCGCCTCGATGCTCGGCGCAATCCCCTATGCCATTGCGCGGCCCGCGCTGGCCATGCTCTTCCGTGCCCGCCCCGATCTGATAAGTCCCAAGCCTGCTGCGGCATACAACGATCCGCGGCCGAACCGTACGAAATTTCTCAACGCTTCACGCGAGCGCGGTCTCGACGTTAAGCTCGGTCTCGCCGCCGCGATCACGCAGGCGGGTCTGATGGCGCCGCTCGGCGCACTCGCCGCAGTAGTGCTCTTCTGGTTTCTTCGAGCGCGACTTGGAGACGAACGTAGGGCGTTATGGTTGTCACTTCTCTACGCATTCGGCACGCCGATCTTCTTTCGATCCGCATTCCTGAATCAGAACGCGATCGTCACTCACTGTACGCTCATTGCGTTCGTGCTGCTCGCGAGCGAGCGCTCCGATCCGCGCGAACAGGCTGGGACAGCGTGGCCACCGAGTAATCGGGCGCTCGCAGGCGCCGGTGCGATGCTGGGTCTTGCGCTCCTGTGCGATTATAGTGGCGCGGCTCTCATTGTCGCGTTTGGATTCTGGACACTCGCGCGAGGCTGGCAGCGCGCAGGTGCCGTTGCGGGTGTCAGAGATACTGCTTGGCTCGCGGCCGGCGCGCTGGGTCCTGTGCTGTTCCTGCTATGGTACCAGTGGGCCGCGTTCGGGAATCCGTTCTTCCCCGCGCAGCGTTACATGACCGCCACGCAGTACAGCGGGCGCGGCTGGAATGGAATGTCTCTGCCGGCCGCTTCGTTGCTGTGGGGAAATCTGTTCGATCTCCGGTATGGCTTGTTCGCATTCTGTCCGATGCTCATCGCTGCGTTCGCCGCGCCTTTCGTCCAGCGTCGTACGCGCGTCGTGAGCAGCGCCGAGCTTACGCTCATTTTTGTCGCGTGCGCGGCGCTCTGGCTGTTCAGTAGCGCGAATCAGTATGCATTCCTGCAGTGGAACACCGGAGTTCGATACATGGTACCCGCGGCGCCGTTGCTGTTCCTGGCGCTGGTGCCCGTGCTGCTTCGATGCGGGCCGCTGCTGCGCTATCTGATCGTCGTGCCGACCGTCGTCATCTCATGGAGCGTGGCGATGGCGCGCGAGGATGTGCCGACTTCATTGATGCACATCCTGCTCGGCGGCTTCGAGCTTCCATTCCTCACGGTCTTGAGCAAGACTGCCTCAGCCGGTTATGCGCCGTTTCTTGCGACTACCGGTGTTTCACCGCTCCCGATCTTTCTTCTGCTCGGCGTCACGATCTGGCTGATCTGGCGACGTCATGCGGTCCAGCACGGCGCGTTGCGTTACGCGACAGCTACGACTGACGATAGACCGTAATCACGCCGGCGGCCGGTATGGTGACGTCGACACCATTGCCGGCTGTCGCTGTGACGCTCGGCAACTGAGTGCCTGAAGCTGTCGCCGTGGTGTAAGAGACGCCGTAAGCTCCCGCGGGCAGGCCGTTGATGCGGAACGTCACAGCTCCAGTCGTCTTCGTGACGACGACAAATCCGCCATTGGTGTTGATGAATGCCAAAGGTGCAGCAGCATCTGTCCCGCCGCTCGTTCCCACGCGCACCGCACCAGCCCTGACATACCGGAAATATTCCATGAGGTACGACGTGCGCGATCCTATCGTTACCGTCGGTGAGTCTCCGCTTCCGACGACGAAGTACGCGCCACCGCCGTCGGAGCCGGGATAACCCAGCGTGTATTGCTGCCATGCACTGTTCTGCCCCGCGGTCAGATCGGTATACAGATCCTGATAATCGCTTCCGATGTGCTCCAGCATGGCTGTCTGCAGCCCGTACTTGTTGGCGCGAGTCACGATTGCGGCGAGGGCGTCATCGGAAACGCCCGCGTATCGATGATACGACAGCTCCTTGACGTACTGCTGTGCACCCGGCACCGCCATCATGGAATCGATGTACGATGCTGCTGTGGTCATGCTCATTGTCGATGGCGCAACGAAATGCGGTGTGAATCCTGCCGCTTTCAGCCGGTCACCGGCTGCTACAATCGCGCGGCCGATCATGCCACCGTCCCACAAGCCGCCAGTATTGTCCGGCTCGAGTATGACTTCCCACGAGTCGGGCGTGATATTGAACGTCGACCGGAGGTGCTGGTAAGTGGCAAGAACGAATTCGGCGTATTCCGGTGGGTTGTTCAGGTGGGCGTACGGCGTATTGCTGCACTGACGCGCGAACGCGACGTACTCGACGTTCAGATACAGATGCTCACCGCGTGCCTCCACGAGCGCCTTCATCGGGAGCACGAGGCGGTTCATCGTTGCGTCGAGCTCCGAGAAGTGGAAGCCGGCCGGATTGATTACCATCGGATCGGCATTGTCGTTTATCGTCGCGTAACGCTGACAGCGCCAATCCGCGGCGGAGAGCGTCCCCGACTGCTCCTCGGCCCAGGTATCTACCGGGTTCTCCGCGCCGCTCCTCACCTCCACGCGCAGCCGGTTGATTCCGAGCGTGTTTACTGCAAGGTCGAGCAGCTGCGCGCGGTACGCTGGATACGATGCGACATCATTCTGCCCACCTTCCGCGGTCGCCTCCCAGCCAGTCATCGTCTGGTACTTGACCGACGGGTTCACGGTGATGACCGTCGACGGTGCCGGGCCGGACGTTGTAGAAGGTTGCTGAGTACTGCCGAGCTGTCCCGGTGCATCCGACGATGCACCGCCGCAGGCGATCATCGCGAAAGTCATGAGTGCCGCAATCAGCGGGCGCACCCGGCGCGGCGTCAGTTCAGTGACAGGAAGCATGATTACGTACTCTCCGTTGCTTTTGTCGCAGGACTTTGACTGAGAGAAGCACCGGCCTTCCCTGTAACGTATCCCATAAGCTCGCCAGCTGCCCACGCAGACGCAACGACGATGAGCGGCACCGAGGCGCGCGCGAGCGCCCCCAGATATCTTCGCCTGCGGACGACGTTGCCAGTAACACGAGCAACGAGGAGCGGCGGTAGCAGGAGAGCGGCGCCCGACATCGCCAACCGCTTCGTCGGTGAGGCATCGACCACGCGCGTACTGCCGAACAGCCGGCCGAACGAGAATCTGTCGTGAAGCGTCTGCGACCATGTCATCGATCGCTGCTCGTGGACCACGATGCGCGGCGAGAACCACAGCGTCTTGCCGCGCCTCGCGAGCTCCGCGTGCACGATATTCTCGTGGAACTCATTGCTCCACACCGGAGCTATCTCCATGAGCGCCTGTCGCTTGTACGAAACGTTGCAGTCGGAGGCCGCACCGGATCGGCCTTCGGCCATTGGAAGCGCGTAGCGGCTGTAATCCGCCAGATACAGTGCCCAGTTGAGCGCTGTATCGTCGTCGGAATCCGGCGGAAATCCCTTTTCCATTGCGCCACCGACGGCAGCCGCATCGCCCCGGTGGGCCGCGATCACCTGTGCTGTCCAGTCCGGCGCCGGCACGCAGTGATCCTCCACGAGCGCGACGATGTCGCCTCGGGCGCGCGCGACACCTACCGCACGAAGGCTGGCAGGCGAGCGCGGCTCATCGAACCGTACGAAATCGACCGTCGGATAGCCGGAGCGAAACCGGGCAACGTTACCGATCAGGGAATCGCAGACGACGATCACTTCGGTGCGATCGGTCAGCTGCAGGGTGAGCGCGTCGAGCAGTCGCTGGAGGTACTGCTCGCCAACGAACGCTACCACGACGACCGACAGCTCTGGGGTTGTTTGCGTCATCTGGGACCGGGATCGCGATGGTTCATGAATCTGCGTAAATCAATTCCGCGGCGACCCAGCGCGTCGAGAACGTCGTGTATGGGTGCACCGTTGCTCGCTGTAGCGTAATCGAACAGGATGTCGCGCGGAACCAGAAACAGCGGACTGCCAGGATCTATCGGTAATTTCTGTGAACGGTCGTTTGCGAGCACGGAATCACTCCTGACAAGCATGGTGTAGTCGCCTTGCTGACCGATGGGGTGAAACCCCGCCGGTAACGACATGTCCACGGGCTGAACGACGTAGTTGGTGTGCTCCGAAGGGATTCCCATGTCGTGGTGCAGATAATAGTTCCAGACCAGTGGTGAGTTGCCCAGCGTTTTGGGCACATGCCGGTCCCACGACATCGGAAACAGCAGCACCAGCGTATCTGCCGCTCTGAATTCCTCAGGTGAAGACGTGTCGTACCCCGGAACGCGAATCTGGATCTCCGAGGCGACCCGCCGAGCCGATGTCATTGGTGCCCCTCGCTTCGGCAACGCCAGAATCAACGCGCCGACGAGGCCAGCGAGCGCAGCGATGCGCCATTCGATGCGCTGCTTGCGCTCGTCCGGCGCAACTCGCCAGTACAGTGCGATCGGTAACAGCATCACTGGTATGTAGTAGTGCAGTTTCGAGTACGCCTGCACGTACGTAAAAGCAAAATAACCAGTGATGAGCAGCGCGATCACACGGCCGAGCGAATCCTGGCGTCTCCAGAGAAATATCGCGACGGCCGGCGCGATCCCGCAGGGAACGAGCACATACAAGAACCGTCGCCAGTCGGTGAGCTGCACCATCAGCACTCGATTCAACAGTTGGTCGCGGCCGTACTCGCTGCCCGGAGGCGGCGACCCGACGCGCTGCAGAAGATACGGCAGCAACCTGCCCAGCACGACGCATGCGATTATCAGAGTGCCGAGTGCGATGACAATCCGGCGCGGAACCGGTCGATACACGAGCAGTACCGCCACCCAGAGGATTCCAAGCAGCACCAGTCCGTTCGGCAGCGCGAAGTAGGACAGTAGCCCGAACAGAATCATCCAGCCTGCCTGATCCGACGCAACTGCGAGGATAGTTGCCGCGAAAAGTGCGACGAGCATCGTATCCTGCGCACCTGGTATGGCGATATCGGCAGAGTACGGGCTGTACGTGGCGCTGTAGGCGAGGATTATCGTATAGACAAGCAATGCCGCCCAGATCAGCAATCGCTCACCCGTGTCGAGTGTACGACGTGCGGCGTCCGTGTCTCTATCGCGAACCTCCGCGAGCGCGACGATCGCGGCATGAGTGGCGAGCAGTGCGAGCAGCAGCGGTGCGCGCGCCGAAATTTCCAGTGCGCCGAACGCGCGCACGAACCACGCCGCCGGGTACGCGAAAAGCATCGACGTGATGCCAGGAAAGTTTCCGACCGTTCCCGAGCCGGCGGGCCAGAATGGCATCGCCTGGTGAAGTAGCAGTCGTGCCACTTCGAGCGCGTCGGCGCCGTCGCCGTTGAAGTTCTCCCACATGAACTTGGGAAGCAGGACTACGAGAATGACGGACAGCGCAACTGCACCTTCCAACGCATTTCGCGCAGCGAATCGCGGTATGGCTGGCCGGCCCGTGCGCATCACACGCGACCAGGCGATGGCGGCCGCTGCTGCATTGCATCCGAACACGACGAGGAGAAAACTTGTTCCGGTCAGCGGTGTTCCGGCGATCCGCTGGATGACAGCCGTAGCTACGCTCAAAACGACAGTACCGAGTGCCACGCCGCACAGCAGCCACCAGCTCCACGATCGCGTCGCGCCAAGCGCGGACGCCAGAAACAAACCCGGCGCTATGAAGACGAGCATCGCGCTGATCACGACCGCCGGCACACAGACATACAACAGCCATGCGTGCGACGGCAGCCAGAACGGACTTGCTCCATCGGCCAGGCTGTACATGGATGCTGCCGATTGGATGGCAGATCGCCCGACCGTCACGATAAGGCCGGCGACGCCCACGGTGACCAGCATCCAGATCAGTTCGCGCCGGGAGTTCCCGAGCGTAGCCGCTGGCGGACAGACCTCGGAGCGCGACGTCCGCTGCGAAGCCAGGGTGTACTGCTGCACATCGGGACCGCGCGTCTCAGGCATTGTCGCGAGTATTCGCTTGCACAAATCGCACCGGCACGTGGAAGGTCCTGACCCCCGGTCGTGCGCCGAAAATCATGCCCGATCACCGGTGGACCGTCGATCCCGTACGGCCGGGTCGTCCGGAGCGAATCGACGACTGGCCCGCAACTCGCCTCACAACGACATTTCTGAATGCAAATTCTGCGGCGGGGCGGCTGGTTATCGACGGTCGTGCAGGGGGTTCCGCAGCTGGGGGCGCTCGTCCGGCACATGCGTCCGACGATCCACCTCGCAAGTGTCGCTGCCCTGGACCCGCCGACACTTCACTCCCTGGGCAATGGCGGAGTGATCACCGGGATGATCTGGGACGTCGACGGCACCCTGATGGCGCGCAACGCCTCCGCGGTCGCACCAGAGCTCGAACCGGCCTTCACCCGGCTTCTCGCCGAGCCCCAGCTGCGCCACGTGATTCTGTCCAATTCCGAGGAACGCAGATTCGTCGAACTGTCCGCGATCTTTCCAGGAATTCCCGTGATTCGTGTTTACGACGGCCCGGACGGATTGATCGTACGGCGCCGGATCGGGACCTGCGATTCGTGCGCCGGCGCGGATGGCGTCATACGTCGGCCGTCGGCGCGCACACTGCGCAAGCCCAGTGTGTCGCTCGTGCGCGCTGCGCTCGCCGAGCTGGGATGCAGCGCGCCAACCCGCGCCGTCATGGTCGGCGATCAGTATCTTACCGATGTCGCTCCCGCGAACAGTCTCGGCGTTCGAACAGTGAAGGTCAGAACCGTACAGCCGCGCAGTTTCCCGATGGCAGTACGAGTGCTGCAAGCCGCTGAGCGAGCGTTGTACAGATTCTCATTCAACCGATAGCGCTCCAGATGGGATCTCCGCAGCCGCGCACACCCGAGTATTTCGCGCGCATGCGCGCTCTCGAGGCGCAGTCGTGGTGGAATGCCGGCATGCGGGACGTTGCCGCGCGCCTGCTCGACCTGGCTGCGCTGGACGACGAGTGCACGGTACTCGACGTCGGGTGCGGCTCCGGTCAGACGCTGGCCTGGGTGCGGCAGACGCACCCAGGTTGGGCTGCCCTCGGACTCGATATAAGCGAGGACGCCTTGTCCGACGCACGAAACGAGCACATCGACCTCGTCCTTGCGTCGGCGACGAACATTCCCCTTGCGCGTGCGAGCGCAGATCTGGTCATCGCGCTCGACGTCCTGCATCATCTGCCTGTTGATGGCGGCGATGTCGCGGCACTAGGCGAAATCATGCGAGTCCTGAAACCGGGCGGATACCTTCTGTTTCGCACGAACGCACAGAGCTTCCCCCGCAAGGCTGACGATGTAACGTCGAGCTATCGCAAGTACGACCCGTCCGACCTGCGCCAGAAACTGGTTGCCGCGGGCTTTGAGATTGTGCGCATGGGTCGCGTCAATGCAGTGCTGGGCCTTGCCGAAATTCCGCGCGAGTTGCGGGCACGAAGGCGCAGGGACTCCGGAATCCTGGCGCCGGAGCCCACAGCCCCCGGTCGCGCAGACTCACTCAAGCGCGCCTGGCTCAACCTCGAAGGGCGGGCCGTGCTTGCTGGCTGGCGCCTGCCGCTGGGTCGCAGCATCGTCGGATTGTGCCGCGCCTGATAGATTCCCACGGCTCGCCGCACGCCGCGGATGTGATGTCGAGATCGTTCGCCTCGGCACGCGTACACACCGCATCAAAACGGAGATCGAATGCCTCCATTCAAAGTCGCAGTCGTCGGGCTGGGTAACGCCGGACACACGCTTCACCTTCCGGCGCTCGCTGGCTTGCCGGACATCGCGACCGTGGTCGGTGCGTGCGACGTCGATGCGGCGCGCAGAGACCGCGCCGCATCGACGTGGAAAGTGCCCGTCTTCGAGTCGATCGAAGATGTGATTTCGCGGACGAACCCGGACGTGGTGATCGTGGGCACGCCACCGGCGAGCCACGTCGATCACTGCATACTCGCACTGGAGTCGGGCGCCCACGTGATCTGCGAAAAGCCATTCGCCTCAAGTATCGACGAAGCGAACAGCATACTCGCCGCATCTGCCGCAACCGGAAAGCGCGTCGCATTGAATCACGAGTTTCGTGAAATGGAGATATTTCGCGCAGTTCGCGATGCGGCGGATGCCGCACCCGGAGGGGTGGTGTTCGCCCAGGCCTGGCAGTTGATGGACCTGCCGCCGTGGGCCGAGCCGGGATGGCGCGGCCAGATGTTGCAACGCACGCTGTACGAAGCTGGCATCCATCTTGTGGATTTCCTGATGGCGCTGTTTGGCGAGCGCCCTGTCTCCGTCTCGGCGTCGACGTCCACCTGCGGAGTTCGGGACAGTGATTCGGACGCGGTCGCGCTCGTCACGCTCGAGTTCAGTCGCGGCAGGCTCGCCCAGATAGTTCAGGACAGGCTGTGCAAGGGAGAAACGCAGTACTTCGAGTTGCGCGCAGAAACCCGCGACTCGTCCCTGCGGGCCTCGTTCGGCGGCCGTGCCCGTGTATCGGCCGGCCTCCATCGCAGCACCAGGCCGCACGTGCGGCTCGAATACGGCGTGTCGGGGTTGGCGTGGCGCGAAGTCGGCCATCTTCGCACGATGCTGGCGCGCAACCCCAAGGATCCAGCGATGCTGGCGACGCGGCGACTGATCCAGCGGTCTCTCGTTGCGTTCCGCGATGGCGGAGAGCTTCCGGCCGACGGGCAGGCCGGAGTCGATGTCCTCGAGGTGATCGCCGCTACCTATCTTTCCGCGGATTCGGGCCAGCGCATCGCGCTCGATAGTGACGCGGTTCGCGACGTCGCAAGTCTCCAGATGGGTGTAATTCCGGCCTAGCCTTCCCGCCATCCGGCTTGTAGCGCCGCATGGCAGAATGTGGTGCGCGCGCAGCAGTTCGATGCGTTCCGCACCGTCCGTGTGTGTGCATACCATTGCGTAAACATGTGATTAGTATTGTATGGCAAGCACTTACGCCGCTTTCACCCACTGTAGGTAGAATGCTTTCCGGCGGTACGGTTGGTGCGGGATATCCCTGCCACGGACACCTTCGGATAGCGCACCTTTCAGCGATGTGCACGCTTGCCGGCCGCGCGCATTGACCACCGCACCTGCCATGGAACTGATCGAACGAGACGAGCGAATGTCCAGCGCGCGCCGTGTGGACCGTTTGCGGGCGGGCGACAGCGTTATCGTCTGCGGCGCTGGCCCAGCAGGCCTTACGGCTGCTTACTTGCTCGCCAAGCGCGGTGTGTCGGTAACCGTGCTCGAATCCAGCGACACGGTAGGCGGAATCTCCCAGACTGCGCAGTACAAGGGATACCGGTTCGACATCGGTGGCCATCGTTTCTTCACCAAGATCACTCCCGTACAGGAGCTCTGGGAGGAGTTGCTCGGCGATCAGTTCATCGATGTCCCGAGATTGTCGCGAATCCACTACGGCGGCAAGTACTTCAACTATCCGCTGCAGGCACGCAATGCCCTCAGCGGACTCGGCATCGTGAATGCGATCCGAATCGTGGCGAGTTACGTCGACGCCAGACTGCACCCGTATCCCGTGGAGGATACGTTCGAGGAGTGGGTGTGCAATCGATTCGGACGCAGACTGTACGAGCTCTTCTTCAAGACCTACACGGAAAAGGTCTGGGGAATCCCGTGCAGCGAGATTCGTGCTGAATGGGCAGCGCAGCGCATACAGGGTCTGTCGCTCGCAGCGGCCGTGCTATCCGCAACGTCGCTCAATCGAAGGTCGCCCGCGATCAAGACGCTCATTCACACGTTCAAGTACCCACGACTCGGCCCAGGTCAGATGTGGGAAGCGTGTCGCGACCGCATCCGCGAGATGGGCGGCAAGGTGCTCATGCGGCATCACGTGAGCGGATTGGAATACAGCAATGGTCGCCTTACCGCAGCACGTGTGCAGACGCCTACCGGCGAGATCAGAATCGCGGGTCGGCATTTCATCTCGACACTGCCAGTACGCTCGCTTGTGCGGTCCATGGGCGACGCAGCGCCCGCTTCAGCACGCGAAGGGGCCGAAGGACTGGCATATCGTGACTTTCTGGTCGTAGCGTTGATACTGGAAGGAGAGAATGTCTTTCCAGATAACTGGATCTACATCCACACACCCGGCGTCAAAGTCGGGCGCATCCAGAATTTCAACAACTGGAGCCGCGACATGGTGCCCGAGCCCGGACGCACCTGCCTCGGATTCGAGTACTTCTGCTTCAAGGGCGACGGACTCTGGAACAGCAGCGATGAGGATCTCATCGCGCTCGCCACCAGGGAGTTGGAGCAGCTCGGCCTCGCCAGGGCGTCGACGGTAGTGGACGGCGCTGTCGTGCGCGTGCCGAAGGCCTATCCGATCTACAACGCGGCGTATCGCGGCCACCTCGACGCCGTGCGCGACTTTACCGATGCGATTCCCAACCTGCACATGGTGGGGCGCAACGGCATGCACAAGTACAACAATCAGGATCACTCGATGTACACCGCGATGCTCACCGTTGCGAACATGTACGGTGCGAATCACGACGTATGGTCCGTGAATACCGATCTCGATTACCACGAGGAACAGAAGCTCGAGATAGCCAGCTCCGACATCGGCGATGGTCGCGCCGGAGACAAGCTGCCTGCCAGCGCGTGAGGATAGGTGTGGACGCGACGTGCATCGCCAACGGACGCGGCTACGGCAGATTTGCGCGGGAACTGATCGCGGCAATGGCTGAGCGGTCGCCGGCGGACGAGTTCGTGCTATTTGTGGACGACCGTGCCGCCGCCGCGTGGACGGGTACAACGGCGAATGCGCGTCTTGCACTCGTACCGCAACGTGTCTCACCAACGGTTGCAGCCGCCGCCGACAGCTCGCGATCTCCGGGTGACATGCTGCGTTTCACGCGCGCGGTGTGGCGTGCAAGACTCGACGTCTTCTTCTCGCCGTCTGTCTACACGTACTTTCCGCTTCCGCCCCGGCTCGCAGCTGTGGTCACTCTGCACGACGCGATCGCAGAGCGCTTCCCCGAGATGACTCTTCCGTCGCGACGCGCCCGCCTGTTCTGGAATCTCAAGACCCGGCTCGCACTGATGCAGGCAACGCTGGTGCTCACCGTGTCCGAATTTGCCGCGAGCGAGATCATCGCCGTGCACGGGCTTACTCGCGATCGTCTCAGAGTCGCAAGCGAGGCGCCGTCCTCTATCTACAAGCCCAGCGAGTGTGCCGCGGATGTCGCGGCCGTGGCGCGAAAGTACGGCCTGCGTGACGGTGAGCGATGGTTTGTCTACGTCGGGGGGTTCAATCCTCACAAGCATGTGGACATGATCGTTAGAGCGCACGCCGCCGCAATTCGCGGCGCCGAGCATCCGCCGCGTCTCCTGCTTGTCGGCACGCGCGACTCGGACGTCTTTCATGGTGACAGCCCGCGCATCACCGACGCGATTCGTCAATGCGGCACGACCGAACTCGTCCATTGGACAGGCTTCATACCGGATGACGAGCTGCGTCACATTTTGTCCGGCGCGATCGCGTTGCTGCTGCCGTCCGAGAGCGAGGGATTTGGGCTCCCCGCGATCGAAGCCGCTGCATGTGGAACGCCGGTAATCGCTACCACCGCCAGTCCGCTTCCCGACCTTCTGAAGGACGGCGGCTATTTCGTGGATCCGGGCGACGAACTGGCTACCGCGCGCGCGATGATCGCGTTGATGACGGACGAGAACGATCGCGTTGCGCGCGGTACGCGCGCGCGAGAGGGCGCGAGTCGTCTCAGCTGGACTGCGGCGGCCGACGTCGCGCTGTCTGCATTGCGAGAGGCGGCGGCGTGAAGGCGGTCATCATGTATCACTCGCTGGATCGTAGCGGATCGCCGATCTCGCTGGATCCGGAGACGTTCGCGCGCCATGTCCGGTGGCTTGCGTCCGGCCGCGTTCGCGTGGTGCCGCTCGAGCGACTATCCGGCGACTCGGCCGAGGGCGATGCGGTTGCTCTTACATTCGACGACGCATTTCTCAACTTCGCGACTGTGGCGGCCCCGTTGCTCGCGGAATACGATCTACCATCGACGCTATTCGTCGTATCCGGCTGTGCTGGCGGCACCAACGCGTGGGGCGGCGTGGCACATCGACACATACCCACACTGGATCTGCTCGACTGGGATGCGATCTGCGCACTTGCTCGCGACGGTGTAGCGATCGGCGCTCACACACGCTCGCATCCGCGCCTCCGCGCGATCGGCGATACGCGGATGACGGATGAGATTGCGGGCTCTTCCGAGGACATTCTGAGACACGTCGGAATGCGCCCCGCGACGTTCGCATACCCGTTCGGGGATGTGACTGATGCCGCGGCCCAGTGCGTCCGGGCCCACTACGCCTACGCGTGCACAACGGATCTCCGCATGCTGTCGGCGAGAGAGGATCCGGCGCTGCTCCCACGTCTCGACGCTTACTACCTCAGGAAGCCGGGAAGTCTCGAATCGTGGGGATCGCCGGCGTTCAGTCGATTCGTGCGGCGGCGTGCGCTCGCGCGTCGCTTGCGCAGGCGTATTCGAGAAACCATGCAAGGTGCAGGGAAGGTCGCGTGAGCTCGTTGATCTGCTCCGTGATCGTTCCCGCACGCGATTGCGCAGCCATGCTGCGTGA
The DNA here is from genome assembly GCA_035553335.1 of Gemmatimonadaceae bacterium. Taxonomy (GTDB): domain Bacteria; phylum Gemmatimonadota; class Gemmatimonadetes; order Gemmatimonadales; family Gemmatimonadaceae; genus Fen-1247. The sequence continues at coordinate 911 of DATNCZ010000287.1, read as the reverse complement.
ATCGTTGTCCGCACTCGGGGCGAGTACGCTGCCGCGCGATCGGTGGGAACTGATAGTGGTGGATGACGGCAGTACCGACGAGACCGCGGCAACCGCTGCCGCTTTCGCAGATCGTGTCTTGCGTCTTCCCGCCGGACCACTCGGGCCGGCGGCTGCAAGAAATCGTGGGGCAGAAGTCGCGCAGGGTGTGTTCCTCGTATTCGTCGACGCAGATGTGTGCGTGCGTCCCGACGTGCTGACCGCGTTCGTCGATGCATTTGGCACCGACGAGCGTATCGCCGCGGTGTTCGGTGCATACGACACCGATCCGCGTGCCGCGGGCCTGGCGTCACAGTATCGCAATCTGCTGCACCACTACGTTCATCTTACCAATTACGGCGACGCGGAAACATTCTGGGCTGGATGCGGTGCGGTACGGCGGTCGGCGTTCCTCGCGGTCGGCATGTTCGACGAGCAGAGATTCCCGCGACCGCAGATCGAGGACATCGAACTCGGCTACAGACTTGTGGCCAACGACGACAGAATCCTGCTCCGCCCGGAAATTCAGGGTACGCACCTCAAGCACTGGACCCTTCGGCGCATGCTTGTCACGGATTTCAAGGACCGAGCAGTGCCGTGGATGCTTCTGCTGCTCGAACGCGGCAACTCGGGACGCCCGGGAACGCTGAACGTGCGGCACACGGAGAAGGTCCTGACCGCACTGGTGGGTCTGGCGCTGGCGGGGATCGCCGTCGCCGCGGTCCTCGTCGACCCACGCTGGCTGTTACTGTCGCTGGCCTGCATCGTGTGTGTGATACTGGGGAACCTCGCGCTGCTCCGATGGTTCGCCGAGCAAAGGGGGGTCCGGTTCGCGCTTGCCGTGATTCCGTTACGGTTGGCCTTCTATATTGTCAGCGGAACTGGAGCGGTCT
>DATNCZ010000286.1:0-2511 GCA_035553335.1 Gemmatimonadaceae bacterium | reverse complement strand
TTCTACACCACGCCTGGGGACACAACCTGGCCGGATCGGTCAATGACCCAAATCGTGTCTTTTCGATCGATCGTGAGCACGAACGCGATTTCGCGGAGTCGCTTTCGTGCTCGCAAACAGTTCTAGACAGAATTTCGCGAGGGCGACCTTCACGTTGTAAAGCAGGAGGTCGATGCGCGGTGGTAGCATCCGCGCCTCGCTGACCGCAACGCGATTAATCCCGGGAAGCGGGACTATCGCGAAGAGGCGCGGCGTGAGCGCCGCGTCGCTGATCGCCCTCGCATTGGACGCGCACACGCTTCGGTAGCCAGAGGTGCTATGTCGCGACCAACGAGACCGCCGCCCGCCGGCGAAAGCGAGCGGCGTCGGCTACATCCATTGCACAGTGACAAACTGGTGATCGGCGGGCAGCGAGTGCCTCGCAGCCTCGTTGCGCTCGCGGCGTAGTGCTGGCGTCGATCATTCGATTGCGCGCTTTTCTCTGACTTCCATAATATAGCCGTTCAAATCGAGAGGGCACGCTAGCAGCAGGTGGAGGTGCGCCGCCCTAAGAGAGAGCTGGCGGGCCATATTTGCGTTAGCAGGCTGTTGAAAATGACCGACGGAATCCGCAGGTCGGGGTCGGAAACTGATGCGAGCTCGGCTGCGTCGGCAAGGTCGATCTCGTTTCCCGTCGCCGTGCTGAACCGGACGCGCCTCTGCAGCCGGGATGCGGGTTCATGTCGATGCTCCGCACGGCACGGCGAGCGGCATTCGAGCCATGCGCAGCAAATTGTTCGCTGCCATGATGAGCTTGAACTGCTGGTCGACCCGGCGCAGGCCACGAAACACCGTCTGGCGGATGCGCCCCACCGTCTTGGCCCAGCCGAACGATTCCTCGATCCGCTTCCGGATCACCTGACTCGACCGATAGCCAGTGTGACGCGTCGTACGCGCATCGATCGCGCTGCCGCCACGCCGGCTATCGTTGCGGGCGACGTGCGGCGTCACCTTGCGCGCCCGGCAGCCGGCGATGAAGTCGCGCGTGTCGTAGGCTTTGTCGGCGCCGACGCTGCGCCGGTCGCTCCCGCTCGGCAGGGTGTCGAGCATGGCCAGCGCCGCGCGCCGCTCTCCCGTCCCATCGGCGTGGGTGACTACGGCGCTGATCACCAGGCCGCTGCGATTCTCCATCAAGGCATGCCCCTGATAGCAGAGGATGGAAGCGGTGTTGTGACTCTTGCGGTACAGCCGCGCGTCGGGGTCGGTGGTGCTGGCGTGGCTATCGTTGCTGCGCGGTTGCCCCTTCCAATCGGCCTGCGCGTTGCGCCCGCCGCCGCCCGGTCGCTGATCGTCGCTGCCGTCCCGAGGCCGAAAGCTCTTCTGGCTCGCCCACGCCTGGATCAACGTGCCGTCGACCGAAAAGTGTTCCTTCGACAGCAGCCCGCGCTGATCGGCCAGGCGCATCACCTCGGCAAACAGACGCTCGACCACCTGATGCTGCAGCAGGCGGTCGCGATTCTTGGAAAAGGTCGAGTGATCCCAGATCGCGTCGTCGATGGCGAGACCGACGAACCAGCGGAACAGCAGGTTGTAGCGCAGCTGCTCGCACAACTGCCGTTCGCTGCGCACCGAGTAGAACACCTGCAGCAACAACGCCCGGATCAGCTTCTCCGGGGCGATCGAGTCGCGACCACGCTCGGCGTAGATCGCGTCGAACTGGCTGTTCATCGCCGCCAGCGCCTCGTTCACCAGCACGCGGATCGCGCGCAGCGGATGATCCGCCGGCACGAAGTCGTCCAGTTTCGCCACCGTGAACAAGCTTTCCTGGCTTGCGTCCGCTCCGCGCATCAGCGTCACCTTGCCATCAACGGGTCCACGTCATCGACCGCGGGCAATGCGAGAAGTGCCGTCGAAATCAATCGATTTTCAACAGCCTGTTAGGCATCAGAAACAGCCGCCTGTGTGGAACGGTGCCCCCACCTCGCCAGTCACCGCCTCTCAAATGACGTACTCAAGTACCGATTTAATGAAAATCGCCATAGAGGAGCACCTGAAGTGCTCGGAATACCCGCGCGTCGGAGCGGTTGTCGCGAAGGCCGGAGCGATTCTGTCAACGGGTCATCGCGGGGAGATCAGAAAGACTCACGCGGAACGGATTGCGATTGCAAAGCTAAGTCGTCAAGACCTTGATGGTTCGACGATATTCACCACTTTAGAGCCGTGCGTTGGTCTACGCAATGACCAAGAAGTGGAATCTTGCGCGGACTTAATAATCGCTTCAGGAATCAGGGAGGTGTTCATAGGAGTGCTGGATCCGAATGGAACCATCTACTCGCAAGGATTCAAGAAGCTCCTCGAAAACAACATCAGCGTCAAGTTCTTCAATCGAAAGCTACGGGCGGCAATTGAAGAGGAAACGTTTGAGTTTGGCGAGGTACACGCGGTATACGGCAGCGGAAAGCGGCGCGTGCCCGTTGTACATAGCGGGATCGAGATTAGTGTGCAGGTTAGTAAAACCGACACCCGGACGAT
>DATNCZ010000285.1:0-3658 GCA_035553335.1 Gemmatimonadaceae bacterium | reverse complement strand
TTCCGCCGGTCCAGGCGCGCACCGTGCACGCACGCCCGTACCAGGCGCCGATGAGCGCCGAAGCACGCGACTATCTGCGCGAAGTCTTCGCGCCCGAAGTCAGGAAACTGGAGCAGATGTTCGGCTGGGACTGCTCGGACTGGTTGGCCGGGGGACCTAAAGCCGATGAGCATGCGCAAGGATCTCGCTGACCACGGAACGCCAGGCCCTGGTGATTGAGTGGGGTTCGCCGGGGATTCCAGGCCGGACAAAGGCCGCCGCGTCATCTTGAGATGCAGAAAGGGAGCCACGATCTTTGCAACGGATGCTGATCCTGAAGAGCGAAGATCTGCGGTCGCGCCAGAACGACTAGTCGCGAGCATCGTGGAGTTTCTGGGCTAGAATCATTCGCGGCGGTGGAGCGCACGGCTTGCAAGCGCTCCCCGCACCGTTACCGTCGGTCGCTACCTCAGTTTCGCGAGCTCGGCTGCGACCCGCGCCAATGGGTCGCTCCAGTCGGCGAATTGTCGCTGGCGGAAAATGCGCAACGTTGGATACCACGGCGAGCTATCCTCGGCGAGACGCCAGCGCCAGCACGTATTGAAACGGTCGACAAGCCACACCGGCTTGCCCATCGCGCCAGCGACGTGTGCTACCGAAGTGTCGGTAGAGACAACGAGATCGAGCTCTGACAGAATCGCGGCTGTGTCGCCAAAGTCACGGATGTCCTGGGTGAAATCGGTGATCTGCGTCGCGACATCGCCTAGCTGTGCAAGATCGTCCGGCCGTCCCATCTGCAGGCTGACGAAACTAATGCCTGGGGTGCGGAGCAATCCCCGCAGTTTGGCGATAGGAATCGACTTCTGCCGCGTTAGGTATCTGACGTCGCGTCTAGCTGCCGCCGCCCATGCGAAGCCCACGCGAGGGCGGGGGAGCGTGCCCAGACGAGAAGACCACAGTTTCTTGCGATCGGCTGGCGCCGACAAATAAGGAATCTCGACTCCCGGTAACGCGGCGGCGTTGATATCCAGCATGTACGGCAGCGAAAGCACTGACGCCCGTGCTATTGGTTGATCTCGCTGCAAATCCGATCGGTCGGTATATATGCGATCGATGCCCGGAAGCGAGGCCAACAACGGCTCAAGGCCTTGCCATGGGGCGTCGGCCAGAAAAATCAGTCGGTGAACTCGCGCGCGCATCTGCGGTATGAAGCGTGCAAATTGCACGACGTCGCCAAGACCTTTTTCGCAGTAAACAAGCAACGTGCCGTCGAGATGGGCTCCGTCCCAAAGTGCGAATTCACTCAATCTACTCTGCGCGCCATAGAAGCCTTCCCGGCGTTCCTCGAATGCTCGCCACCCATGCAAATAGTCGCCGCTCGCAAGCAGCGAAGAACTCACTCCGAACTTTGCCAGAGGATCGCTCGGGTCCAATGCAAGCGCTTGCTCATATGCGACCCTCGCAGCGTCGAAATCCCCTTCCCAGTCGCGCATTGACGCCAGAACCTGCCAGAAACGCGAGTAACGAGGACGCGAAGGAGCCAACGCTTCAAGTCTCGCACGGGCATCCTTCAAACTGCCGTCGAGCGCATCGGTGGCCGCAAGAGCGACGCGTGCGGCTAAATGATCTGGCTGTGATGCCAGCGCTTGCCGCAGGGCGGCTCGCGCACGTCCTGTCTCGTCGTCGCGATTAAGTACTTCACCGAGATTAGCTGCCGCGTCCGCATAACCTGGCTGGAGGTCTAGACTTTTCTCGAAGGCCAGAATCGCGTCCGACCGACGTTCATCACTTTCGTACGCCATGCCGAGATTGTTGTAGGCGACGGCGTAGGTCGGATCGATTTCAATGGCGAGCTGAAGCTGACCGATCGCCTCGCTGAGTCGCCCAGCGCGGAGGAATGCATACCCGAGGTTGTTGTGTGGATGGGCCCGCGTCGGCGTGACGGAAACGAGCTTCTCGAGGCGCGATATTGCGAGCTCGATGTTACCGCTCTGCAATGCAAGCACAGCCGCGTTGTTCAATGCTGCCGGGTCGGTCGGATGATCTACGAGGTAAGCCGCGTAGGCCACCTCCGCCTCCTCAATCCGCCCTTCCTTATGCAGTGCGAACCCCGCTATAAGACGGTCTTTTTGGTTGCTCGAAGAACGCGCGCGACTGGGGGTGTGCACTACTACTCCATAAACGTGATCAACTTTTGCCCGACGAGCTGGTTCGCCGATCAATCGGCGTCGCGAGACGAAGCTTGTGCAGGTGCTGCTCCGGCTGCGACCCGTCGGGCATCTTGCCGACGAAATAGAATCGCTGCCACGCCTGCTTCAATGTCTGCGCGTCGTTGGCGTTGAACTTCTTCATGAACTCGTCGCGGCGCGCCTTCCAGGCAAACGTCTGCGCCTTGAGCTCGGGATCGTCGTCGAGGTTCATGATTTCCGGCTCGAACGCCTGCAGCGCCCCGTGCGGCACCGGGAAGAGCATGCACACCGGCTCGTCCTTTTCGAAGCGCACGGTTCCCGGCCGCGTCAGCTGCCAGTTCATCGTGAACGGATAGGGCAGCCAATCGGTTTCGATCACGCCGGTCAGCGGCGCGATGCCATCCTTGCCGCCGTTCAGCGGTCCGGTCGCGAACAGATCCCACCCCGGCTCGGTGCGAAAAAGATACGACAGGTGAAAGGTCACGATGCCGTACGCGAAATGGGTGACCGCAAAATCGGAGAGCCGCGGATAGCCGTCGTTGGCGGTGAGTTTCAGGTCGCGCGCGTGAATGCCGCCCGACCACTTCGCGCTGAACGCGCACGGCGAGAGCACTTCCCACCCGTGGCTGTTGGCGATGTTGAGCGGCAGACAGCGATAGGCGTGGTTGTCGGCGATCCGGTCCATCCATGGCCGGGTCAGCGGCGCCGGCCGGATGATCAGCGGGTCGGGTTTCAGCGCATAACAGCTCAGTTTCATCGAAGTAAGCGGCAAACGTCGGGCGAAGGCGACATTCTACTCGGCACACGTCGTCCGACGGCGACAGTTGCCGCGCACAAACGGCTGCAAACCCTTGATTCGACCGGATTCGCAGAGTCCTGCGCTCGCTCGCCGTGCTATGATCGCGCGTTGATTTATGCGGCGACGGCTGTGGACGCACCGGAGAGAAAACGACTCGGCGAGATGCTGATCGAACGCGGCAAGCTCGATGCCGCGGGATTGGATCGCGCCCTGCGCATCCAGGAGGACTCCGGCGAAAAGCTCGGCGTACTGCTGGTCACGCTCGGCGTGGTCGCGCAACGCGACGTCTCGGAAGCGCTCGCCGATCAGCTGGGCCTGCCGCTGGTCGAGGCGGCAAGCTATCCCGAGCTGCCGATACTCGAGGAGCGTGTGTCCGCCCGCTTCCTGCGCGAGTCGCGCGCGCTGCCGCTGGCCGAGGACGAAAGCGAGCTCGCGTTGGCGATGGCCGACCCGACCGACGAGTACACGGTCAATGCGTTCGAGATGGTGACCGGGCGCAAGGTGCGGCCGCAGGTCGCGATTCCGATGGAGCTCGAGGCGGCGCTCGAGCGGCTGTACGGCGCAGGCAAATCGGCGCTCGGCCAGATCCTGGGCGACGTCGAGCAGCGCGACGATCTCGCCTTCGACGCCGACGTCCAGCAGCTGAAGGACCTCGCTTCCGAAGCGCCGGTGATCCGCATGGTGTCGCTGA
>DATNCZ010000284.1:0-12230 GCA_035553335.1 Gemmatimonadaceae bacterium | reverse complement strand
CGGACAGCGTTTCGCGCTCCAGCAATGCGGCAGCGACCGAATGCAGCAGATCGATGTTCTCGGTCAGCACGTCGGTAGCGCGCTGGTACGCTTCGCGAATCACCTTCGAGATCTCGGCGTCCACCGTCTGCGCCGTCTGGCTCGATATGTGACGTCTGCTCTGAATCTCGCGACCCAGGAACAGCTCCTGCTCATCGTCGCCGACGAGAATCGGACCGACGACGTCGGACAATCCCCACTGCGACACGTATCTGCGAGCGATGTTGGTCGCCTGCTGAATGTCGCTCGCCGCACCGGTCGTTACGTGCTCCTTTCCGAACACGAGCTCCTCGGCTGCGCGACCGCCGTACGCCTTGACGAGTGTCGCCTTGAGCTGCTCGCGCGTGATCGACACGCGGTCGTCTTCCGGAAGCGTGAATGCAAGACCGAGCGCGCGTCCGCGCGGAACGATCGTGACCTTGTGAAGCGGGTCGTTGCCCTTCACCTTGATCGCGCAGATTGCATGGCCACCTTCGTGGTACGCGGTCAGCTTTCGCTCGGCGTCCTTCATCACCATCGACTTGCGTTCAGCGCCAAGCATGACCTTGTCCTTGGCGTCTTCGAGATCGATCATGTAGACCTTGTCATGATTCCGGCGTGCTGCGAGCAGCGCGCCTTCGTTCATGAGGTTCGCGAGGTCGGCGCCGGACATGCCCGGGGTTCCACGCGCGAGCGTGGTGACGTCGACGTCGTCGGCGACCGGCTTGTTGCGCATGTGCACGCGGAGAATTCCCTCACGTCCACGCAGATCCGGAGCATCGACGACGATCTGCCGATCGAAGCGGCCTGGACGAAGCAGTGCGGGATCGAGCACGTCGGGACGGTTGGTCGCCGCAATGAGAATCACGCCGTCATTGGATTCGAATCCGTCCATCTCGACCAGAAGCTGGTTGAGAGTCTGCTCACGCTCATCGTGACCGCCGCCCAGTCCGGCGCCGCGATGGCGTCCGACGGCGTCGATCTCGTCGATGAAGATGATGCACGGCGCATGAGCCTTGCCCTGCTCGAAGAGGTCGCGCACACGGCTCGCGCCGACGCCGACGAACATCTCGACGAAATCGGAGCCCGACATCGAGAAGAATGGACGCGCGGCTTCACCGGCAACGGCGCGGGCGAGCAGTGTCTTTCCTGTGCCTGGAGGTCCGACGAGCAGACAGCCCTTGGGCAGCCGGCCGCCGAGTTTCGTGAACTTGGCCGGATCCTTGAGGAACTCGATGATTTCCTGAAGCTCGACCTTGGCCTCGTCCGCACCTGCGACGTCGGCAAAGGTGACCTTGGGGGAATCAGCGGTGAGCAGCTTCGCCTTGGACTTTCCAAAGGAGAACGCGCGGTTCCCCCCCGACTGCATCTGCCGGAACAGGAATATCCAGAAGCCGATCAGCAACAGGTATGGCAGGAACGTGAAGATGAAGCCGAGGGGCGACGTGCGCGCGTCTTCGGCATCGATCTGGACGTTGTGATTACGCAGCCGGGCGACTTCTTCGGCTGAATTGTCGACCGGCAGGCGCGTGTTGAACTTCTTGACCGCCTTGCTGGCGCCGGCGACGGTTATGGGTTCCTTGAACTCGCCAACGATCGCGCGACCACCCTGAACGGTGACCTTGCTGATGTTGTCACGATCGAGCTCCTGACCGTACTGGGTATAGGAGATGGTCGGCGCGGAATCGGCTCCGCCGCCCGAATAGCTGATGAAGACTACCGGGATGAGGAGCAGGAGCACCCAGAGAGCCAGAGTTTTGGAAAACTTGGCCCAGCTGAATGGCTTTTTGGGGCCGTTGCCGGATGGACGAGGGAGCGGCATCTATTCTAAACTCGCGATGTAAGGCAGATGTCTGAAATCTTCTGCATGGTCGAGGCCGTATCCGACCAGGAACTCATGCGGGGCATCGAAACCGATAAAACGGGCGTCGTAGCGTAGCTGCGTAGCGATCCGCTTGTGGAGCAAGGCGCAGATCGATAGCGATTTGGGCTGGCGGACCGCCAGCAGGTCCATCAGGACACTCAAGGTCCGTCCGGAGTCGATGATATCCTCGACCAGAAGGATGTCCTTCCCTTCAAGCGTGGTCTCGGGGTCGTACAACAGCCGTACGTTGCCGCTCGAAACCATGGACTCACCGTAGCTTGCGGCGACGAGGAAATCCACCTGAAGCGGCCGAACGATCTGGCGGACCAGGTCGCTCAGAAATATGAAACTGCCCTTCAACAGACCGAGGACCAGCAGCTCACCATGGGGATATGCCGCGGTGATCTCCTCGCCCAACTCCTTGACACGGGCAGCGATTGTCGGCTCGTCGAAAGCTATACGTGCGACCTTCCTGCCCAGCAGCCGGGGATCCGGATCAACCATTCGATGCAATCTGGCGGAAGGTGATCGTCCTGCGGTCCATGAGGACCGTGACGCCGCCGGAAAGCTGAATCTGCTGGCCCGTTTCACCCTCTATAGTAAACGCCGCAAGCCTCTCGGTTCCGCGTCGGTCGAGAACGATGCCAGCCCTCGCACAGAGGGCAGGCCAGAGGAAACCGAGTGAAGCCGCGGGAAATCCTCGTAATTCACGTCTTTCGAACGAGTGACTTTCGGGGGAATCGCTCATCACATGAAAAGTAAGTGCAACCGCCTCCATTCGCGCCCGCCAGGCGGCAGCTTTTTCTGCGATCTCCAGGAGCGACCTCGAAAAACCGGGTGTTGCGCGCTCCATCGCTGGCAGGAGATCCAGGCGAACGCGGTTCCGGAGGTGCCGCCGGTCGGCATTGGACGGGTCGGTCACATACGGGGTCCGGTCCCCCTCCGCGTACTGCTCGATCTCGGCCCTGGTAGTCTCGATGAGTGGCCGTGCGACGGGCGAGTTGGCGAGAAGACCGGCGAGGCCGCGGGGCCCCGCGCCGCGGAGTACCCGGATGAATACCGTCTCGATCTGATCGTCCAGAGTATGCGCGGTGACGACCGTCGCATCCAGCCTCGCCGCTACGTCATTCAGGAAATTCCACCGCGCGGCACGCCATTCCGATTCCGAGCTTGCCGCCCTCTCGGCCCGGCCGGACACGCATCCGACACCTAGATGAAGCGACTGCTCGGCGACGAGCGCGACCGCCTCCCGAGCCGCCGGTCCGGTGCCGTGATCGAACGTCGCCACGGTGAGGCCATCATGGTCGAGCGTCTCGGCCGCGGCGTCGAGCAGGATCATGGAATCCATTCCGCCCGAGACGGCCAGTAGCCAGTTCCCCGGACCCAGCGCCGCCACTCGCTGGCGGATCCGCAACACGGTGTCGTGAATGGTACCCATGGTGTTAAGTTACCGGCTCGCCCTCTCGCGGCGAACATATTCACCTTCACACGGTCGTCAATCGATGCTACAGGGACATTTGGGGGTTGAAGCTAACGGGCCTCTCGGACTCCTCTGGGTTTCTCTTGGCCTCATGGGCTTCTATATCGGACTGATATGGCTCAACAGTCTGTTGGGGACCTTTCTCACGCCGCTCTTTCTCATTCCGGCGACGTGGCTCATGGATCACCTGAAGCGCCGCAAGGCGAAGCGTCAGGGACACGAAGTAGCGGAATAGCTACGCAAATGCGATGGCGAGGTGGCTCGCACATCGCAAAACGTTTCATGGGCCCGGCGCGTACTTTGGACAATGCGTAATCGGGCTCTTTTTTTTATCATTATTTTATCGGCGTCTTCGCTATCTGCACAGCAAGCGTCCCAGCAGACTGACACCCTTTCGTTGTCGCTTCGCGAAGCGGTAACGCGCGCAGATCGGATCGGTGAGGAAGTGAGCGTCGCGCGCGCCAATCTCTCCATGACTCAGGCGCAGGCGACGATCGCTCGCGCGCCGGGATTGCCGCAACTCCGTGTAAATGGTTCGGAAAATCGTACCGTGCAGAGTGCACGCGGTCAGGCAGTCGGCCAGGTATTCAATCAACCGTACAGTTATGCGGCCACGCTCAATGCATCCCAGATCCTGTTCCAGGGCGGGCGCGTCGTAAATGCGATCCGCGCGTCTCGCGCAGCGACCGGCGCGTCGGCGCAGGAGCTCGAGGAAACGCGATCTCTTATCGGGCTCCAGACACAGACCGCGTACGTGAACGCGCTGTTCACGCATCGCATGGTGCAGATCCAGCAGCAGAGCTACGAGCTGGCCTCGGCCCAATTGAAGCAGGCCGAGCAGTTCGAGAAGGCTGGCAGGATGTCGCGCTACGATGTGTTGCGAGCCCGGGTCGCACTCGCCAACATCGAGCCGCTGGTGTTGCAGGCGCGAGAGAATGCGCAGGTGGCGGCGCTCGAGCTCAAGCGACTCGCCAACGTTCCAGCTTCCCGTCCGCTGGCACTCACGACTTCGATCGACTCCGTCGTCATCCGCGACGTACTCGCCACGGTGGATACGACCGTCGGTCCCGAAAACCGGCCGGCGCTCGCATCGGCCAGCCTCAACGCTCGCGCGCGCGAGCTGGGCGTGTCGGTCGCGCGTGCCGCGCTGTTCCCGACTGTCACGTTCAACTTCAACAGCGGATACGGTGCGTATCCCGTGAATGGCGACATCTTTCCGCCCGGACGGGGAATCTTCAGGACCGTACCATGCGCATCAGGCAGTGCACCCGGCAAGGTGTGCACCGCGCAGAACGGCGGATGGTTCAGCGACCAGTCGTTTGGATTCACCGTATCGTTTCCTCTATTCGACGGCCTGCTCAGCAGAGGAAACATCGATCTCGCAGGCGCGCAGGCGCGAGTCGCCAAGGCGCAGCTCGCACAGACGCGCGAACAGGTTTCCAACGACGTCGAAACAGCCAAGGCCGATCTGTCGCGCGCTCGCGGGCAGTACACAGCGCAGCAGCAGAACGTCGCCGAGGCCGAAGAGGCGTACAAACTCGCGAGCCTGCGCTATTCGCGCGGAATGGCGACGCAGCTCGAAGTATCCGACGCACAACTTGCACTGACGACCGCGCAGACCAATCAGGCGCGCTCGCTCTACGACGTATACATAGCGGCGGTCGCCCTTGCGCAGACGCAGGGCCGTCCGCTTCCACTTCCTTCTACTGACAATGCAACCTCTGCAGCATCGAGCGACGACCGTGCGGCTCGCTAGGATCGCGCTCTCACTCGGCCTCACCGCGGCGACCCTGGTCGTTGCAGGATGCGGGAATGATACGGCCGATGCGAAGGGCGTTCCTCCAGCTGCGAGCGCGTCCAAGGGTGGGCCCAAGATTCGGAGCATCGCCGTCGCACCATCGGATATAGCAACTGCGCACCTCGGATCGCTGTCGGATGGCGTTCCGATAACCGGTTTGCTTCGTCCGCTCCAGAGCGTCGACATGCACGCGCGCATCGAAGGTGATCTCACCGGCGTTTACGTGCGCGAAGGACAGCACGTTCAACAGGGCCAGCTGCTCGCACAGTTCGAGGCCGTCGCGCAGCAAAGCGCCGCGGCGAGTGCCCGCGCCGGTCAATCCGCGGCGAAGGCCGATCTGTCGCAGGCCGAATGGAATTTCAAGCAGAGCGGAGATCTGTTCCACGCTGGCGCGATCTCCGAAGCAGACTATCGCGTATCACAGCAGGCGGTCGACGCCGCACGTGCCCGACTCGCTGCGACCGACGCCGCTCTCGAGGAAGCCAACATCGCCGCGCGCGACACGAAAGTAGTCGCACCAATCAGTGGTGTGATAGACAAGAAGCTGGTCGACGTCGGAGAACACATAGCCAGGGGGGCGTCGATATTCACGCTCGTTCGCAATCAGACGCTGGAGCTTGCCGCGACAGTGCCCGAGCGACGGGCTTCGTCGATCAAGCCAGGCCAGAAGGTCGCGTTCGCCGCGCAGGGACTTTCCTTCACCGGGAAGGTCGCGCGTGTGAGTCCCACCATCGATCCCACCACGCGCTCGATAACGGTGTACGTGGATGTCGACAATCCGGATGGCGCATTGAAGGGCAACAGTCTCGCCACCGGTGATGTGATCGCAAGCATCGTCAATGGCGTGTTGCTGGTGCCGACGAGCGCGCTGCACCAGACCGCGGACAGCGGCAAGACGTACGTGTATCGCGTCAACACGGGCACTGTCGAGCAGGTTTTCGTGAATCTGGGCATCGTGAACGATCAGGCAGCGCTGGCTCAGATCACATCCGGACTCGAGGCAGGCGATCAGGTCGTCGTCGGCAATGTCGGCACGCTGGCACCGGGCACACAGATCCAGATCATCGGCGGCGATCGCGCACCGCGGAGAAAATAGCGGTGTTCATCTCCGACGTTTCGATCAAGCATCCGGTATTTGCCACCATGATGATGGTGGCACTCGTCGTGCTCGGCGTCGTCTCGTACCAGCGCCTCGCGATCGACGAATATCCCGACATTACCTACCCCACTGTCATCGTTCAGACGACGTACGCCGGATCGTCTCCCGAAGTCATGGAGCGCGACGTTTCGCGGCCGATCGAAGAGGCGCTCAACACGGTCCAGGGGATCTACGAGCTCACGTCGACGTCCATCGACGGAACGTCGCTCGTGCGCGTGCAGTTGAATCTCGGCGTGGACGTGCTCGCTGCGCAACAGGACGTGCAGGCGAAGATCGCGCGCATTCGCCGTTCGCTTCCGCCCAACATCGACGAGCCGGTAGTTCGCCACTTCGATCCCAACGACTCGCCGATCATGTCGATCGCCGTGCAGAGCTCGACGCGGCCGATTCGAGAGCTCACGGACCTCGCAACGGAATCGATCACGCAGCGCCTCGAAGCAGTTCCGGGCGTCGCCGCGGTAAACCTTTCCGGCGGCGAGCAGCGGACGATCCGCATCCAGCTCGATCCCAACGCGATGCGCTCGTACGGATTGACTCCGCCCGACGTGATGGCCGCGCTCCAGCGCGAGAATCAGGAAGTACCGGCCGGCCGGATCGACAAGGGCTCGGTCGAGACGCTGGTCCGTATTCGCGGGCGCATCATCGACCCCAAGGCGTTTGGGGGAATCGTCGTCGCCGTGCGCGGAGGATCGCCAGTGCATCTGCGCGACCTCGGCACGGTAATCGACGGGTCGGCGGACAAGCGCACGGCTGCAATGCTCAATCGCGCGCCGACGGTCGCCCTGGACATCCAGAAGATTGCCGGCTCCAACACCGTGGAAGTCGCAGATTCGGTGCACGCCGCAATCACGGATCTAGAGAACGTCGTGCCCGGCGACGTACGGCTCACCGTGATCCGCGATGACTCGCAACGCATCCGCGAGTCGCTGTCCGACGTTCAGCTGAACATCATACTCGGCGCCGTTCTCACGATCGCGATCGTGTATCTGTTCCTCAACTCGTGGCGCTCGACGATCATAACCGGACTCACGCTCCCGGTGAGCGTCATCTCCGCGTTCTTCGTGATGTGGCTCTTCAACTTCACGGTGAACACGATGACGCTCCTCGCGCTGTCGCTCGCGATCGGGTTGCTCATAGATGACGCGATAGTCGTGCGCGAAAACATCGTGCGACACGTCCAGATGGGCAAGGACCACGTCAAGGCGTCGATGGAAGGGACGGACGAGATCGGCATGGCGGTGATCTCGACCACACTCGCCGTCATGGCGGTGTTCGTTCCCGTCGCCTTCATGGGCGGAATCATAGGAAAGATATTCTTCCAGTTCGGCGTCACCGTCGCATTCGCAGTGCTTGTTTCGCTGTTCGTGTCGTTCACACTCGATCCGATGCTGTCGAGTGTCTGGCCCGACCCGGAGCTCGAGCACGAGCTGGGCCATGCTGGTGAAGTGGATTACAGGAAGGTCCGTAATCCCATCCGCCGAGTCGCGTTGCGCTTCAACGCATGGTTCGAGAAGGCGGCAGATCACTACCCTGCGTGGCTCGAGTGGGCGCTCAAGCACCGCGCCGCCGTGATATTCGGTGCGCTCGGCTCGGTTGCCGTTGCGGTGCTCATCACCGGCAAGCTTGGATTCACATGGATGCCCGACACGAACTCGGACGAATTCAGTGTCAGCGTGCGCACCGCACCCGGCTCGACCATCGGCTACACGACCGACAAGTCCGAACAGGTTGCGGCGTTCCTCAGGAAGCAGCCGGAAACCGAGTTCACCTACACCACGATCGGCTCCGGATTCCGCGGCACGCCCAACTCCGGATCGATCTACGTCCGCCTCAGGCCGGCGGCTCATCGCTCCGCATCGGTGCAGGACATTCAGAACCGGCTTCGCGGCGAGCTGAAGAACATTCCCGGAATCACACCGACCATCCAGAACGCGTCGTCGATATTCGGCGGACGCGGTCAGCCGATATCGGTGAACGTGCAGGGACCTGAGGAGTCACGCCTCAAGATCGCCGCAAATCAGGTGCTCGAGGCGATCAAGGATGTGCCGGGCATCGCCGAGGCGAACTCGAGCGATGACGGGAACATCCCGCAGCTGGACGTCGATGTGGATCGCGAGCGCGCGTGGGCATCGGGCGTCGGGATAGCGTCAGTTGCCTCCACGCTTCAGCCGCTGTTCACTGGCCAGCGCGCGACACAATGGGAGGACGCCAACGGCTACTCGCACGACGTCATCGTCGTCTACCCGGATTCGCTTCGCCAGTCGGTGAGCAACGTCGCCAACATACCGGTGCCGAGCAGCAATATCGACCCGACGACGGGCCGGCCGGTGATCATTCCACTTTCGCAGGTCGCCGACATCACACTCGGCACCGGGCCTCAGCAGATCAGCCGCCGGAATCTGGAGCGGCAGATCGGCATTTCGGCCGGCGTGCTGCCTGGCTACAACGTCGGTGACGTCGCAGCGAAGGTGCAGGCCGCCATCGATTCGCTCGGTCTTCCGCCCGGCTATCATACGGTGTTCGGCGGCGACGTGAAGAACCTGAACGAGACCAAGGGATACGTCGGCGGTGCGCTGCTGCTGGCCGTGGTGTTCATCTATCTCATCATTGCCTCGCTCTTCGGATCATTCCTGCAACCGCTGTCAATTCTGATGTCGCTGCCACTCAGCTTCATCGGCGTCGCGCTGGCGTTGCTCGTGACCAAGGGGAACCTCAACATCATGAGCATGATCGGGATCATCATGCTCATGGGTCTCGTCGTCAAGAACGGAATCCTTCTCGTCGATTTCACGATCCTCAATCGCGGCGAGGGCGCAAGCCGGCACGACGCGCTCCTCAACGCCGGCCGCACGCGATTGCGTCCGATCATAATGACGTCGATGGCGATGATCTTTGGAATGTTGCCGCTCGCGCTCGCCATCGGGCCCGGTGCCGATCAGCGCGCACCGCTGGCGCGTGCCGTGATCGGCGGCCTCATCACGTCGACGCTGCTGACGCTATTCGTTGTCCCCGTCGTTTACACACTGATCGAGGATGCGACGGAATTCACCACGCATAGAGCACCCGATAGAATTCGCGATTTCGCAAGACGTTTTTCACGTAGTCGCGAGTCTCGGAAAACGGTATCCGCTCCGTGAAGATCTCGGGGTCGTCGGCACCACGCTTTGTGGACCATCGTGCAACGCGCGAGCCGCCCGCGTTGTAGGCGGCCAGCGATCTCTCGACGTTCGGCTGCGCCTTGAGCAGCGGTGCGAGATGCCGGATACCGATCTCGATGTTGATTCCTGGATCGTAAAGCAGGGCTGAATCCCACGACGTGATGCCGGCTGATGGGGCGATCGACTTCCCCACCGCCGGCATCACCTGCATAAGGCCCCGCGCACCGGCTGGTGACCTCGCGCCGGGATTGAAGTTCGACTCCTGGCGGATGAGACCTGCCACGAGTGCGGGGTCCAGCCCCGCTCTACGCGACTCCGCAACGATCGTGTCGCGTGCGGCTACCGGATAGATCAAGCGCCAGACGTCTGGTGTCGATCCTACTCTCGAGAGTGCGTCGCGGCCAAGCGCTATCGCCCGGGCAGCCTGATCGGTTCCGGAGAATGCTGCGGCAGTCGCAAGCAACCGGCTGCTGTCGGTCTTCGCGTCGCGGAAGAGCCGGTCATTCTCCATCTGTGCTTCGGACGACATTCCAAATCTGCGCAACAACGACACGCGCAGCACCGCGCTGTCCACCGACGCCACACGCGGAAAGCCCGCGGCGGTCTGCGACGAGTGCATGCTCTGCACTCCAAGTCGCGCTGCGGCCAGTGTCGCGTAGTATGAAGTCGAGTCACGTTTGATCACCGCGCGCCATGCATCACGCGCCGCGGTGCTGTCGCCCGCCTTCTCACGAGCGCGGCCGAGCCAGTATCCGGCTGCGAGTGCGTCACTGGATGTGGCTCGGGCGAGCGTTGTAAATTCCTTGACCGCTGACGAGGTCTCTCCAAGGATCAGCGCGACCATGGCCGCGTTGAATTCCGCGGGCGCGGCAAAACGCGTCGATGGAAACCGCTTTATCAGTCCGAGCAGAGTTCGGCGGCTCGCCGCATCGTCGCCATCATCGGTTTGAAGATCGGCTGTGAGTGCGAGCGCCGCGGCTGCGCTCGTATCCGATGCGTCGGACAGGGATCGAAGCGCGGAGCGCGCGCCGGTGGCGTCGCCAGCTGCGAGGAGTGAGCGCGCACGTTGATACCGCGCTGCATTCGCGAGTGATGCAGGTGACTCTACCGTTGCATACACCGCGGCCGCACGCGTATCGGCGTTGGTTCTTGAAAGCGCCGTACCGAACGAAAACCTGTCCGTCTGGCTGAGTGACGCATCGTCGCTCGCCTCGAAGCCCGTTCGTGCACGGGCCCAGAGACCAGCGCGGGCCGCGGCGCGCGCAATCGTCAGTTGCTCGTCGGGCCTGGCATCGGTAAACAACTTGTCAAACAACGACGTCGCCTCGCGGACCGCGTCGCCGCTCGATGTCGAGATGAAGGCGACGAGTGCGGTGCGAACGGAATCCTTCGCTGCAGCGCCCGTTGCGGCGCGAAGACGAAAGACTGTGACTGGAGCTGGCAACGCACTGTATGCCTTGAGGGCGCTGAGCGTGTCGCCGAAGTGCTCGAGTGCGGCGGCCTCGACCCAGGGAATTCGCTCTCGTGCGAGTGGGAGCCGCACACGCGCGTAGAGCTCCTTCCTTGCTGCCGAATCCGCCGTGGAAGCGGCGGCGCGCAGATACAGCCAGCTCGCTATCTCGGGCTGCGCTTGCGCGCGTGCGAGCCATACCGTGGCGACCGTATCCGCGGCGGTGACGCCCTGTCCGTGCGCGACGTCGCTGTCCGTATGCTCGCATGCGATCGCCAGCAGCAGCGCGGCGATGGAGGCGAGCCTCATCGCCAAACGTGGCCGTCCCGCGCGACCAGCTCGTCTGCCTCCTTGGGACCCCAGGTGCCGGCCTCGTAAGTCGGAATCTGCCGATCCGCACGCCGTTGCCAGTAATCGAGCAAAGGATCGATGACCGACCACTGCATGTCGACTTCGTCGCTGCGTGTGAACAGAGTCTGATCGCCAACGAGGCAATCCAGGAGCAATGTTTCGTACGCGGGTGGAATGTCCTCGCCGAACGCTTCGGCGTACGAAAAATCCATGTCGACGCGGCTTATCTCGAGACCCGGTTCGAGCTCGTACGCCGCCCCCGGGGTTTTCACTTCGAAGCGCAGCGCGATGCCGTCGTTGGGTTGAATGCGAATCACGAGTACGTTCGGACGAACGCCGCCTGTATCTCCGCCAAACATGAGATCTGGCGGTGTGCGGAACTGAAACGCGATCTCCGTGCAGCGCTTGGCGAGCCGCTTCCCTGACCGCAGATAGAACGGCACTCCCTGCCAGCGCCAGTTGTCGATGAATACGCGCAGTGCGGCATACGTCGGCGTGACGGAGCGCGGATCGACGTTCGGCTCCTGCCGGTATCCAATCACGTTCTTCCCGTCGATCGAGCCGGCGGTGTACTGCGCGCGCACCGCCGCCGGATTCCCCTCGGCGAGAAGAGGACGAATCGAGCGCAGTACTTTCACCTTCTCGTCGCGGACCGCGTTCGCGGTCATCTGCGGCGGCGGCTCCATGGCCGTGAGCGTGAGCAGTTGCAGAAGATGGTTCTGGAACATGTCGCGCACGACGCCGGCTTCCTCGTAATACTTGCCACGCTCCTCGACGCCGACCGTCTCCGCCGTGATCTGCACGTGGTGGATCCACTGCCGGTTCCAGATCGGCTCGAAGATCGAGTTCGCGAACCGGAGCACGAGCACGTTCTGCACCGTTTCCTTGCCGAGGTAGTGATCGATGCGATAGGTCTGGTGCTCGGCGAACATGCTGAGGAGCAGCGCGTTCA
>DATNCZ010000283.1:0-6699 GCA_035553335.1 Gemmatimonadaceae bacterium | reverse complement strand
CTGTGCGCCTGACGGAGGGACACTCTCTCGTCGCGTCAGCTCTCGCGAATTTATTCAAACGAGCCACTTCAATCGCTGAATAATGGCCACCGATCACCGTCTTTCGACTCATAAAATCGTCCACCCGGACAAGGACCCGGTTTTGAACGAGGAAAATCCATTCGACGCGATGATGTCGCGTTTTGACCGTGCCGCCGAGCTGCTCGACCTGGAGCCTGGCATCTACAAGATTCTTCGCAACCCGGAGAAGCAGATAACCGTGTCGTGCCCGGTCGTTCTGGACAACGGAGAGGTCGAGGTCTTCACCGGTCACCGCGTGCTCTACAACACGTCGCGCGGTCCGGGCAAGGGTGGCATTCGCTTCGACATGCACGTCACGCTCGAGGAAGTGAAGGCGCTCGCCGCGTGGATGACGTGGAAGTGCGCGGTGGTGAACATTCCGTTCGGTGGGGCGAAGGGTGGCGTAGTCTGTGATCCGCTCAAGATGAGCGTTGGCGAGCTCGAGCGCCTGACTCGACGGTACACGAATGGAATCATCCAGACGCTCGGACCGGACTCGGACGTTCCTGCACCCGATGTGAATACGAACGAGCGCGTGATGGCCTGGGTGATGGACACGTACTCGATGCACGTCGGTCACACGACGACCGCGGTCGTGACGGGCAAGCCGGTCGAGATGGGTGGCTCACTTGGACGACGCGAGGCAACGGGACGCGGCTGCACGATCGTGACGACGGATGCGCTGGAGCACCTCGGCATGCACGTGAGCAAATCCACGATCGCCGTTCAGGGCTTCGGCAACGTTGGATCGACAGCTGCGAAGCTGCTCCAGGACTCCGGAGCGAAGATCGTCGCGATCGGCGATCGCGACGCAGCGTTCCACAACGCGAACGGCATCAAGGTCCAGGAGGCGATTGCATATGTGCAGAAGCACAAGTCGCTCAAGGGATTCAAGGGTGGCGACGCGATCAGCGGGGCGGAGTTGCTCACGCTCGACGTGGATGTACTGCTGCCGGCGGCGCTGGAAAGCGTGATCACGACCAAGAACGCGCACGACATTCGCGCGAAGGTTGTTTGCGAGGGCGCCAACGGGCCGACCACAGCGGCCGCCGATTCGATTCTCGACGAGAAGGGGATCTTCGTCATCCCCGACATTCTCGCGAATGCCGGCGGAGTGACTGTGTCGTACTTCGAGTGGGTGCAGGATCGCGGCGGATACTTCTGGGATGAGAAGACCGTCAACGACCGTCTCACGGAGATCATGCGTCGCAGCTTCGCGGACGTTCTTGCGCTGTCCAAGACGCACAAGGTGAACATGCGCACTGCTGCGTACATGCTTTCGATCAGCCGTGTTGCGGCTGTGCATCGCCTGCGGGGCATCTACTCCTAACGTTTCGTACGAGTGCGTGTGATGATCGCCGCGGTCGGGCACCCGAAGGACAGGGCGCTCGCCGCGGCGATTCTCGACTATGAGACTCGCGCAGCGCGGTATTGGCCGATCGAAGTCGTCGAGGTGAAGGCGGAGCGGGCCGACCATGCAAGCACGTCGGCGGGTGTACGCGCGCGCGAGGGAGATCGCATCCGCGCGAGAGTCGACGATGTCGCAACGAAAGTTGCCTGCGACGCGAGCGGGCAATCGATGTCGTCCGAGCGTTTTGCGGCGTGGGTACAGGGCGAGCGGGAAGCTGCACGCGACGTCGTCTTCATGATTGGCGGTGCATTCGGGCTGGACGACAGTCTCCGCGATGGGGCGAACATCCGGTTGTCGCTGGCACCGTGGACGCTGCCGCACGAGCTTGCCCGGCTCGTGCTCGCGGAGCAGTTGTATCGCGCAGGCACGATCGTTCGTGGTGAGCCATACCATAAATGAGCGAGTGGTTCACGCGGTGGTTCGGCAAGGAGTATCTCGACCTGTATCCACACCGGGACGAGCACGAAGCGCGGTCGGTGGTTCGGCTCATCAGAAACATGGTTTCTCCCGACCCGGCTGGCCGTGCGCTGGACCTCGCGTGCGGGTCGGGCCGTCACACGAGGGCGTTGTGCCAGCACATCTGGACGGTGGGGCTGGATCTGTCGATGGAGTTGCTCGAGGTGGCGAAGTCGGAGGCGCCGGAAGTGCCGTACGTCCGGGCCGACATGAGGGTACTGCCATTCGCCGGAGCCAGCTTTGATCTTGTTGTCAATCTTTTCACGAGCTTCGGCTACTTTTCTTCGGATGACGAAAACCGCGTGGTGCTGTCCGAAGTGAATCGCGTTCTACGGCCTGACGGAGTATTCGTGCTGGACTATCTCAACTCGGATCAGGTGCGTGCGACGCTCGTTCCGCACGACACGCGCCGTATCGGAAACCGCGTCGTGACGCAGGACCGACGGATCACCGCCGATGGCCTTTACGTCGAGAAGGACATTTTCGCAGCGGGCTCGCCGCGGAAGTATCTCGAGCGAGTGCGGCTCTTCGAGCCGGACGATCTCCGATGTCTGCTGCACGACGCCGGGTTCTCGGTCGATCACGAGCTGGGCGAGTATTCCGGTGCACCGCTCACCACCGAAAGCTCCAGGGCGATCTTCTTCGCACACCGTTCATGATACGCGCGATATCCCGGCCGATCGGCGGATCGCCGCTCGCGCGCAACGCGCTCGCCGGTTCACTGCCAGAGTGGTATGGCGGCAGGTTGACCGATGCCGCCGCATGGAACGCCGCGGCGTCGCAGACCGCGAATGAGTTCCAGCGGCGGTCGTGGCTGGGAGATCTGCTGCCCGCGTTCGCTCCGTCGGGCATTGCTGCCGACCGCTTGCGGGCCGCGTCCGAATCGGGCGGCTTTGTCGTGACGGGAGGGCAACAGCCCGGGCTGTTCGGCGGCCCGCTCTACGTGTTGCACAAGGCCGTGACACTTCTCGAGATGGCTGATGCGCTCGCGGCAATCACCGGACGTCCGGTCGCGCCCGTATTCTGGGCTGCCACCGACGATGCTGACCTCGTGGAAGCGAATCACGTCTCGGTCGTGCGTCACGGCAAGCTCGAGCTGCTATCCATGTCTCCCGATGCCGCGCCGGGACGCTCGATGGCCGATACGCCGCTCGGCGATGTCACCGCGCAGATTCAGCGGTTGGAGGAGGCGAGCGGGTCGGCACCGGATCAGCGTGTACTCGAAGCGGTTCGGAAAGCCTACACGCTTCACGCTACCGTTGGAAGCTCCTACGTCGTCGTCTTGCGCGCACTGCTCGAGCCGCTCGGCGTCGCGGTGCTCGACGCATCTCACGCGGCGGTGCGCGAAGCCGGACACGACACGATCCTTCGCGCCCTGCGCGGCGCCGATGACGTCGCCGCGGCGCTACACACGCGTACCAGGGCGATCGTCGATGCGGGATTTCATGCGCAGGTCGCCGCCGTTCCGAACCTGTCGCTCGTTTTCGAGACGCTGGACGACGGTACTCGCCGGCGCGTTCCGCTCCGTGCAGCCACGCAGATCGCCGACGATGCAAGCGCGGCGCGGCTTGGTCCGAACGTGTTGCTGCGACCGATCATCGAGCGACAGATACTTCCAACTGTCACGTATGTCGGTGGCCCGGGAGAGGTCGCGTATTTCGCGCAGGTATCCGCTGTCGCTGATGCGCTCGGCGTGGCCCAGCCGAGAATCTCACCCCGGTGGAGCGGAACTCTTCTCGAAGAGCACGTCGAGAGCATGCTGGCGCGACTGGACGCGAACATCGACGATTTTGCCGATCCACATGCTGTCGAGAGCCGAGTCGCGCGCGAGGGGATTTCAGAGCCGGTACGCGATGCCATGGATTCGATGCGGCGTGCGCTCGAGTCGAGCAGCGACGCGATGCTCCGCGACGGGCAGACCAATGATGCATTGTCGCGCTCGGTCGGGACGATGCGTGCGGGTGTGGAGCATCGGCTGGCGCGGCTGGAACGTCGCTACGCGGCGGCGATCAAGCAGATCGGGTCTGAGAGATTGCGCGACGTAGCAGCTGTTCGCGCAACACTCTTTCCGGACGGCTCTCCGCAGGAGCGAGTCCTGAGCTTCGTTCCGTTTCTCGCGCGATATGGAAACGCGGTGATCGATGCGACGCGGGCGGGCGCGAGGATGCACGTTGCCAGCCTGATACACGGTGGCTGAGGAGCAGACCGGACAGGCAGCGTTTCTTGTCGGGGCCGGTATCTTTGCGAGCAAGCTCGCCGGCCTCGTTCGGCAGCGCGTTTTCGCGCACTATCTCGGTGCGTCGCTCGCCAATGACGCATTTCAGGGTGCGTTCCGGATTCCGAACATGCTTCAGAATCTGTTCGGAGAAGGCGTGCTCTCGGCGTCGTTCATTCCGGAGTACGCCGGCACGCTGGCGCGTGGCGAGAAGCGTGAGGCAGCCGAACTAGCCGGTGCGGTGTTCACTGCGCTGGCGCTGGTCGCGTCGCTCATCGTACTCCTCGGTGTCGTTGCGGCGCCGCAGCTGGTTGGGATCCTGGCCGGCGGGGGCAGCACGCTCAGCCAGATCGTGCACCCGTTCGCCCGATTCCTTCCGTCCTCGTTCATTCAGTGGCTGGCCGTCACGGGCGCGACTCCGGAAGAGGATGCGCTCACCACTACGCTCGTCCGGATCCTGTTTCCCGGCGCCGGCCTGCTCGTTTTTTCCGCGTGGTGCCTGGGAGTTCTCAACGCGCATCGCAAGTTCCTGCTGTCGTACATGGCGCCGCTGGCGTGGAACGGAGTGATAATCGGTGCGCTGCTCGTGTACGGCTCGCATCGCACCGCGCCGGGTCTTGTCGTGGCAGTTGCGTGGGCGTCCGTACTTGGCAGCGCTGCGCAGTTCATGGTTCAGCTTCCGACACTGCGACGGGTCGCACCGGGCATCGTTCCGAATTTCAAATTCGGCCTGCCCGGCGTGCGGCGTGTGTTCAAACAGTTCACGTCGGCATTCCTCAGCCGCGGGGTGGTGCAGATCAGCGCGTTCATAGATCTCGCGCTTGCGTACCATCTGCCGATAGGAACCGTGTCGTCGCTGGCGTACGCGCAAACGCTGTACATACTTCCGGGAAGCCTGTTCGGAATGTCGGTATCGGCGGCGGAGTTGCCGGCAATGTCCAGCGCACTTGGCACTCCGGAGGAGATCGCTGCACAGCTTCGCGTGCGACTCAATGCAGGCATGGAGCGCATCGCCTTTTTCATCGTCCCGTGTGTGATCGGATTCCTTGCGCTGGGCGACATCGTGACCGGCGCGTTCCTCCAGACAGGCGCATTCAAGCGCGCCAACACGGTCTGGGTATGGGAGATTCTCATCGGTTCGACCGTCGGGCTGCTCGCATCCACGCTCGGCCGCCTCGATTCGTCGACGTACTACGCGCTGCGCGATACCAAGACCCCGCTCAAGTTCGCGATCATCCGCATCGCGCTGACGACCGTGCTGGGTGTCATCTTCGCGTTCCAGCTTCCGGGCTGGCTCGGCCTCGATCCGAAGCTTGGGGCGGCCGGTCTCACCGCGTCGGCGGGCATCGCGGGATGGGTCGAGTTCATTTTGCTGCGACGCGGCCTCACGAAGCGCATCGGACGGACCGGGCTCTCCGTGCGCTATGTGGTGAAGCTGTGGATCGCCGGCCTCTGCGCGGCGGCCCTGGGTACGCTTGGCCGGTTCCTGGTACCCACGTCGCGCCCGCTGATGCTGGCCGCGATCTCGCTCTCGGCGTTTGCGCTCGGCTACGCGGTATTCACCGTCGCTCTCCGCATTCCCGAAGCGTTGATGCTGGCGTCGAAACTGCGGCGGCGTTCGGGCGTATAACTTTCGATGGTGACGGTTCCCGAAACGGTAGCACAGAAGCTTCAGCACCTTCCGGACGGCCCCGGCGTGTATCTGTGGAAGGGTGCTGACGGGGTGGTGTTGTACGTGGGGAAGGCAAAGAGGCTGCGCTCGCGCGTGCGCAGCTACTTCGCGAGCGACCACCCCTTCAGTCTCAAGACGCAGCATCTGGTACGCAACATCGCCGACCTCGAGACGATCGTCGTCCCGACGGAAGCGCATGCGCTCGTGCTCGAGGCGAACCTGATCAAGGAGTATCATCCCAAGTTCAACATCGCGCTCCGGGATGACAAGTCGTATCCGTACATCAAGGTCACGGTGAACGAGCCGTTCGCGCGCATGTTCGTCACGCGACAGGTCACCAACGACGGCGCGAAATATTTTGGGCCGTACACGGACGTCGGCGCGATGCGTCGCTCGCTCAACGTGGTGAGGCGCATCTTCACCGTGCGCTCGTGCAACTACGACATGCCTCGCGAGATGCCGGAGCGTCCGTGCCTCGACTACTTCATCCAGCGTTGCAAGGCGCCATGCGTGTTCAAGCAGACGCAGGCGGAATACGCCGCGATGATCGACGAGGTGGTGCTGTTCCTGGAAGGCCGTTCCGACGAAGTGGTACACAGAGTGCGAGAGCGAATGGAGCTCGCGGCGTCGAGCCTGGACTTCGAGCGTGCAGCGGAGCTGCGCGACGCGCTGCTGCATCTGGAACGCATGGAAGAGCCGACGGTCGTTCTGCGCGTGGAAGGCGGCGATCGCGACGTCATCGGCTATGCGCGCGATGGCGACGACGCAGTGGTCGCACTGCTGCGCATAAGAGAAGGCAAGCTGCTCGCGCGCGAGCACCGCTTCATGGAGAACGTGGAGGGCGAGGACGACGCAGACGTGTTACGGTTGTTCCTCGCCGGCAGC